>JBBFLP010000011.1:0-9560 GCA_037478975.1 Armatimonadota bacterium | reverse complement strand
TGCGCCGGGAGGGACACGGTGAGTCTGACGGGTAAGGTTGCGCTGGTCACCGGAGGAGGACGCGGCATCGGGCGAGCCGCCGCTACGGCTCTGGCGGCGCGCAACGCCGCGGTGGGCGTTCTTGCGCGCACGCGCGAGGAGCTCGAAGCGGTCGCGCAGGCCATGCGGGCCGGAGGCGGACGGGCCATTCCGCTGGTCTGCGACGTGCGCTCGGAGGAGCAGGTCGCCGCTGCGTTCGATGCGGTGGAGCAAGAGTTTGGTCCGGTGGACATCGTGGTCAACAATGCGGGCGCGCTGATGCTCAAGCCTCTGACGGACACCGGGCTTGACGAGTGGCGTTCCATCCTGGACGTCAATCTGACGGGGGCGTTCATCGTTGCGAGGGAGGCGATGCGCCGCATGGCGCATCGTCCCGGGCGCATCATCAACGTGGGTTCGCTTGCCGGACGGCGAGGATATCCTGATCAGGGCGCCTACTGCGCTTCTAAGCACGGTCTTGTCGGGCTCACCAAGGTGATGGCTATCGAGGGACAGCCTCTGGGCATCCGGGTGCATCTGGTGTCTCCGGGAGGAGTGCTTACGGACCTGTCCGCAGACCTGAGGGCATCGCGCAACGACGATCCCTCCCTCTGGATGACGCCGGAGGAGGTGGCGGACGCCATCGTTTTCTGCTGCCTGCAGGAAGGAGCGGCAGTCTCCGACGAAGTCTGCCTCCGGCGCTTCGACAGCGAGCCCTGGCGCTGAAGATCTTGCGGGCGGGCGGCTTCCTTCGGGACGGCCCGGCCTGTTATAATGGAATATCAGCGCTCGCGCGCGGAAAGGCCGGGCGGGAGGAGAGAGACGAAAAGAGGGGGCGCCTGACGCGAAATGCGCAGGATACTCGGTGACAGAGACTTTCCGATAGCGACGTATTCGCTGATCGGGTTCAATCTTCTGCTCTATCTGGCGCTCATCGGTACCATCCGGGAGGAGATCTACCGGGACTGGGCGCTGGTGCCCGGCCGCGCCGGGTTGCTGCAGATGTTCACATCCACCTTCCTGCACGCATCCGTCCCGCATCTGGCCCTGAACATGTTCTTCCTGTATCTGTTCGGGCGGCGGGTGGAAAAGGCGCTGGGGAGCGTCGAGTTCTTCCTGTTCTATATCGGAAGCGGGTTCGCCGCCAGCGTGATGCATCTGTCCATCGTGTTCGCCTTCATGCCCCCGGAGGCGCGGATGCAGCACGCCCTGGGCGCCTCCGGCGCGATCGCCGGAGTCATGGGGGTCTATGCCATCCGGTTCTACATGGATCGCTTCGAACTGGGGCCTGTGCGGCTGCCCGCCTCCATTGTGCTCCTGGGGTGGCTGGTCACGCAGGTGTTTCTGGGCATAGTGGGGCTGTACGCTCCCTCGCTCACCATCGGGTGGCTGCATCTGGACCTCTCGCAGGTGGGCTACTGGGCTCATCTGGGTGGGTTCATCTTCGGGATGGGTTTCGCCCAGCTCAGCCAGCTAGGGATCGAGGCGCAGAAGGAGTATCTCCTGTCCGATGCGCAGGACCGGCTCCGCCGGGGAACCCTTCTGGACGTTGCGCGGGACTTCGAAGAACTGCTGACCGTGGATCCGGAGGACCCCTTCGCTTATGCGGAGCTCGGGCGCACGTGGATGCTGTTGGACGACCCGGAGCAATCTCTGCCCTACTACGAGAAGGCGCTGAAGCTGTATCTGCAGGAGAACCGCCGGGATCTGGCGGTGGAGCGTTTGCGGGAGTTGCGATCGGTCTGGCCGGATCTTCCGCTGGAGAGCCGGCTGCAGTTCCGGATGGGTTGCATTCTGGAGGAGATGGGAGAGTTTGACGAGGCGGTAAAGGAGCTCGATCTGCTGGTCCGCTCCGGACGGCGTACGGCGGAGGCCGAGATGGCCGCGCTGCGGATCGGGGAGATCCAGCTTACCCGGCTGAGAAGGCCGGATCAGGCAGCGCAGACGTTCAAGCGGTTCCTTCAGACTTGGCCGGAGAGTGACTGGCGGCAGTTCGCGGAACAGAACCTGGGGAGAGCCACCAATGAGCGATGACTCCGTGGCTGCAATGGCGGCCGATGTGGAAGAGGGGTCCGGGAAACAGATCCTGCTGACGGCCATTCAGCGGGAAGCGCGGCTGGCTGGCGGCCGGTGGGCGGTGTCGGCCATCGGCTGCGAGTCCGGGGAGGAGATCTCGCTGCACCCGGATGATCTGTTCCCCGCCGCAAGCGTCATCAAGGTGCCTCTCCTCGCGGCCCTCTACGCTGCCCGGGACACGGGGCTTGTCTCGCTGGACGAGGTGCGTGAGCTGCGGCAGGAAGATGTGGTCGGCGGATCGGGCGTGCTTCTTGAGCTTCACCCGGGACTGCCCCTCACTCTGGAGGACCTGGCGCGCCTGATGATCGTCGTCAGCGACAATACGGCCACGAACATGCTCATAGACCGCCTGGGGGTGCCGTTCATCGAGGAGTTCCTGCTGTCCAACGGATTCAGCCGGATGAAGCTGCAGCGCAGGCTGTTTGACCTGGACGCCCGGGCGCAGGGGCGGGACAACCTTATCACTGCGGGAGAGGTGGCGGACCTTTTGCGCAGGATGCATCTGGGAGATCTTCCGCCGCTCAGCCCCGCTTCCTGCGAGGAGTGTCTGTCTATCATGCGGCGTCAGCAGCACCGGGAGAAGCTGCCCGCGCTGCTTCCGCCAGGAGCGGTGGTCGCCAGCAAGCCGGGCGGGCTGGAAGATGTGACGCACGACTGCGGGCTCGTTATCACAGAGTCGGGCAAAGCCTATTCGGCGGCCATCCTGTGCGCAGACTTCCGCGATCGCCGTGCGGCGGAGCACGCCGTGGCGCTCATCTCGCTGCGGCTGTACGAGTATTTCGAATCCGGAGGATCTCAGGCGGCCGCCTGAGAGACCCGCGACTGGAGCAGCCTCAGCCTCCCAGAAGCTTGCGGGCCCGCTCCGCTGCTTCGGATGCCTGGCCCATCTCTTTGCGCAGCGTTTCCAGCTCGTCCAGATTGATGTAGATCTTCGAGACGCCTTCCAGGTCCACGGAGGCCGTGTTCAATTCCAGCCACCCCTGTTCGGGGCGTTTCCCGTCGTGGACCTCGATGATGCGCATCTTGCTTTTCGGGAAGATCATCCGCCGCCCTTCCTTCCTCCAGCGTCAATCGCAGATGAGCTGCGGTTCCAGCAGGACCTCTGGCAGCTCCATGCCCGCCTCCAGCTCCGGCGCGAACCGGCGGGAGAGCTCCTCAACCGTGGTGAATGCCGGGATCCCCAGCTCGCGCGCGTGCGCCAGCTCCTGACGGGAGTCTTCGCACTCTTGCCACCCCGGCATCAGCAGGAGAGCGTGGCACACAGAAAGCCAGTCCAGGTCGCTGCGGCCCGGGAGACGCTCCGGCAGGCGCTCCTCCCGGGATGGTTTGCGGTGGTAGTGATGGGGAACGAACGGATTGAAACCCAGGGCGGCCAGCCGCTCGGCCATCCTCTCCGCGGCTGCGGCTCCGCCGTCGCCCGTGCTGGTGACGTAGACTCTGACCATGTGCGGCACCTCCGTGTGCTGTGGGACTTACCCGCTTAGCGGTGCTGTCCCTGGGTATTCTTTCTCCGCTCGCCCTGCAAATCCTTTTTCCCTTTGCGCATTCTGGCGCTCAAGTCCTGCGGATGTCGGGACGATTTATGTCCTCGGAGGACAAGACCGGCGCAACGCCAATGAGGATCGAGAGTCTCATCAACGTCCAGCAGAGGATTGCCGAGATCGAGGACCGCATCGAGGAACTCACGGGGCGGGTGCAGGGGCACGCCCCGGATCCGTCCCGCCTATGGCAGACTCCCTTCGCGGCCCGCCTGCAGCAGGCTGTTCAGCGTCAGCAGACGGGCGGCGTGTCGCAGTGGGAGCCCATCATTCAGGAGGCGGCGGCGGAGTACGGTCTGGATCCGGGATTGCTTCGCGCGGTCATCGCCCAGGAATCCGGCGGCAACCCTTCCGCCCGGAGCTCAGCGGGCGCCATGGGACTGATGCAGCTGATGCCGGCCACGGCCGCCTCGCTGGGCGTCACGGATCCTTATGATCCTCGCCAGAACATCTTCGGCGGCGCCCGGTATCTGCGAGGTCTGCTGGACAGGATGGGCAGTGTTGAGCTGGCGTTGGCGGCCTACAACGCCGGGCCGGGGGCGGTCCGGCGCTACGGCGGCATTCCGCCGTTCCCGGAGACCCGCAACTACGTGGCCTCCGTCATGAGCCGCTGGAGCAGGGAGCAATGACCACTCCGTCCGCTGCGGCCACGTTTCTGGCCTCGTCCGCTGGGGTTCCTCAGCCGGGAGCTCTTCAGAGCGGAGGACAGGATGCCGCCTCCGGCGGCTTCCTGCAGGCGCTGGCCATTGCGGCGCTGGCGGCGGGACAGAAAGGGCAGGCCGGGGAGGAGACCGGACAGCAATTCTTGCCGGCTCCTCTGGAAGAAACACCGCCGGAGCTCGAACGGAAGGAGCAGGCCCCTTCGGAGGCGGACGGGTCCGCGATCCCGCCGGCCGCGCCGGTCAGCATGATGACTGCCCAGCCCGTCCTGCCGCTTCCGGAAGACATCCAGTCTGCCGCGATGCCTGGCGATACCGGCCCACGAATCTCCGCCGTTCACCAGGAGTCCGCAGGTCGCACTGCCACTTCTTCGCAGACAGTTACGCTGGCGGGTTCTCCTGCGGGCGAAGAGACATCGGGCGCTCAGGTTCCCCGGGAGAGTCAGCCATTCACCGGCGGTCTGCAGGATCCGGAAGAACCGTTGGCGGCTAATGGGGCTGCGGGGCAATGGCAATCCCCCCTGCCCGCCAGCGGTCTTGAGACCGCAGCCGCCAGCCCGCGCAGCGGTCAGCATCCGCTGACGGAGGGTTCCGCGGACCATCCGGCTTCCGTCGCCCCGGCTGAAACCGGCGGCGGATGGCAGCCAGACCAGGTTGCTGCTGTGCTCCCGGATGCGCCGGAGGCCGCCACCTCGCCGGATGTCGCGGAGACACCAGAAATGCTCTCGGTTGCAGTGAGAACGGCTCCTCAGAGCCGGATCCGCATCCGCGAGTCGAGCAATGACCGTCCTCATCCGGCCTCTCTGTCCGGCGAGCCGCACAGCCACAACACGGTCGAAACGCCGGTGCCGGACAGTGGAACGTCCGACGTAGAGGTTACCGTTGCACAGGCCGCTTCCGCCCCGGACGCTGGACCGATCCGGCCGGAAGCGGCGGTCACCCTCCGGCCCGCTGCTCCGGAGCCCGCCGCAGACGAACCCGCCTCACCCGCGCCTGAGGGCACCGCCGGGAAGGGTGCTCGGTCTGCGGATGGGGTTGTCGAGGAGGAGCAGCGCCCTGCGGCTGCACGTGCAGCATCTGTTGCCGGTGGAGAGCCGGAAAGCTCGCGCCAGGTTCTGGCAGAGCATATTGATCACGTTCAGTTGCGGCCCGCCCGGGAGGAGCGCTCCGAGCGCCCTACTTCGTCTGGCGCCGAAGTACAGGAGCCGGAAGCTCACGCCACTGTGGATGTGCTCCGGAACCTCCGCGAGGTTTCGGGGACAGCCCGGATCGCTTCGCCGGAGCGCCCGGCGCCGGAAGCCGTGGACCCGCCCCGCCTGGTGGATCAGGTGGTCCGGGCTGTGGAGCTCACCCGCCGGGGAGCGGCCACGGATCTGACGGTGCAGCTCGATCCGCCCGAGCTGGGAGTGCTGCGAGTGAAGGTCACGCTGTCGGATGGGGCCATCACGGCGCACGTCCGGGCGGACTCCCCCGATGTGCACCGGCTGCTGCTGACCGGCCAGTCCGAGTTGCGGGATGCGCTGCAGCAGGCGGGGCTCCGGGTGGATGAGATCCGTGTGCCGCAGTTCGGCTCCGGGTTCGCCGATCCCGGCCGGCAGAGTCAGCCCCGGCAGGAGTATGCCCGGCAGCGGCGTTCCACCTCCGCTCCCTCTCTGGGCGGAGTGCGCTCCGCTGCGGCATTTGCGGGGATGAGCTGGCTTGCGCGCACGGACTCCCGGGCGCTGGTGGATCGCTTCGCGTAGGTTGCACGGGTGTCAGGAAGGAGAGTCTGAAACGCAATGCCCACAACTGTTTCATCGGCCACTGCAGCCGCATCTTCAGGATCCACATCCCCGGTCGTCAAGGACCGCATCTCCAGCGACAAAGAGACGTTCCTGAAGCTGCTCATCACCCAGCTCCGCAACCAGGACCCGCTGGACCCGGTGCAGGACAAGGAGTTCATCGCGCAGCTTGCACAGTTCAGCAGCCTGGAGACCCTGCAGTCCATAGACGCCAAGCTGGGAGCCTCTAATGACGGAGCCAGACTGCAGCAGGCGGCTGCGCTGCTGGGCCGCCAGGTGACGGTGGCGGATCCGGATGCTTCCGACCTTGTGCAGGGCAGGGTGACTTCCGTCCGCCTGGCCTCGGGCGGTGAGCTCCTAGTCACCGTCAACGGGAAGGATTACCCGGTGCTCTGGCTGGCTGCCGTGAGCGAATAGAGTTCCATCCCGTGCGCGCCGGACCTGTCCGCGCGCCTTTCCTCATGCCTCATCGCGCCCCGGAAGGCCCTCGCCGGCCCTCCGGGGCGCTATCCTCCGTGGTAGGGGAGCTCCGCAGACCCGCAAAGGTCTTGCCAGAAACCTGTTGACGCATCCCGTCACAGATGCTAACCCCCGCAAGAGCCCTGAGGCGGCAGCCGGGTGGAGGGAACAGCGTCTTCGCAGTGTCTATAGCCCGCCGGAGGAAGGGAGGGGGGCTGACCCGCCGGCGGGGATGCTAACAGGGCACATCTCAACTATCATGAGCGGCGGGATGTAGACCCATTCGTCCAACAGCGCCTGCCCGGAAATCGAGGAGCAACGTCTAATCTTAGCAATGAAAGTCCATCTCGATCGAAGCGCTATCGCCGAGTTTTGCCGCCGCCATCATATTCGCTCCCTGTCGGTCTTCGGCTCTGCCTTGCATGGTGATCTGCAGCCAGATAGCGACGTGGACATCCTGGTCGAGTTTGAACCGGAACACGTCCCGGGACTGTTCGGGATGGCGCGCCTGGAACGGGAGTTATCGCTCCTTTTGGGGCGCAAGGCGGACCTACGTACGCCTGAAGACCTGAGCCGTTATTTTCGCAAAGACGTGCTCGAAGAGGCAGTGACGTATTATGAGCAAGGGTGACAGCATCCGCCTTCGGCACATGCTGGATGCGGCGCGCGAGGCGGTTGCCTTCGCCGGCGGCAAGGAGCGTGCCGACCTCGACCGGGATCGAATGCTGGTGCTGGCGCTGATCAAGGATATCGAGATCATCGGAGAGGCGGCTTACCAGGTCTCCGCAGCGACGCGCGAGCAGCTCTCCTCTATTCCCTGGGAGGATATCGTCGGCATGCGCAACCGGCTGGTGCACGCCTACTTTGACATCAACCTGGACATCCTCTGGAAGACGGTCCAAGAGGATCTGCCGCCGCTCATTGAAGATCTCGAAAGGAGGTTCCAGGGATCTTGAGCCCTTCGCCCACCGGAGGACCGAAAGGGGCTATGAAGTATCTTCTTCGACACATTCACCACCTGCCCCTCCACAAGAATGAATAAGCCCGCCCGGTTAGTTTATCTCCCAGGCTATGGTATAATAAGCGCAAACTCACAAGGGAGGTGGAGTTGCGGTGAATCTGCAGGAGCAGATCCTTCTGGATTACCTCAAGACGTACTGTCCCCGGATGTACCGCCAGATGAAGGCGGACGGGAGCCTGAACAAGTATGTCTCCACACAGGTCCGGCTGGCAGACGAGCAGATGGAGGCGTTGCTGAGCCAGGGATTCAGGGATTACGAGGCGAGGGAGATAGTGAACAGCAACCTGTTCCCGAAGGCAGAGCGCGACAGAGAGAAAGACTAGCGCCACAGCAGCGTTGAACAGGCGGCTGGGTTGCCCCTGCAGGGGCTGCTGGAGCAGCAGGGGAGCCACCTACTGGGTGGGCAGTAGACCGGTCGTTCAACTCAGCGCGCGCGGATGCACAGATGACAGGCTCTGGTTCGCCCTGTTTCACGAGCTTGGCCACGTCCTGCTGGATAAGCAAAGCAAGAGAACATTTATCGAACTCAAAGATCAGCAAGATAGCTCTGCGGAAGAGACCGCGGCCGACGACTTCGCACGGGATACCCTCATCCCGCCAGAAGAGTATCGTAGCTTCGTGGACGGCCGAACCCGGTTCTCCAGGCAGGATGTCTCCGCATTCGCCCGGCGGATTGGCATTGCGCAGGGTGTCGTCGTTGGCCGGCTCCAGCACGATGGTCACCTTCCCATGTCCCACCTGAACGCCCTCAAACGCCGCATCCCCTGGCAGTGGCTGGAGGGAAAATCGCTCCCTGGGTTGTAGCTTGCAGATGGCTCCCTCACAGCCAACAGAAAGTCCTTCTGGTACCAAGAAAAGAAGATTACGCCAGTGTCCGCAACACCGAAACAAAAGTTTCAGGATCTATTACGCGAACTTTTTGAGTTTGATTGCGCCGACCTCGACTTCGGCATCTACCGCATCTTGAACCACAAGCGGCAGGTCATCCAGAAGTGGATCGCCGAAGAGCTGCCCCGCGTCATCTCCGAAGAACTCAAGAAAGACGCCTTGGCTGAACAGCAGCGGGCGCAGGAAGCATTGCAGGACGCCCGGCAAAAGGTGCGGGAGGCGCTCGGCGAAGACGCGCTGGACGCCGACGGCAACCTGGACCAGCGCTACGACAACACCCCGGCCGGCAAAACCTATCTGGAAGCGCGGAACAGAGCCGGGGGTACCCGGTCCACCGAAACTCTGGAAACCGGCATCTACAACCACCTCTATACCTTCTTCTCCCGCTACTGGCAGGACGGCGACTTTATCTCCAAGCGCCGCTATTCCAAAAAGGAACGCTATGCCATTCCCTACAACGGCGAGGAAGTCTATCTCTACTGGGCCAACCACGACCAGTACTACATCAAAACCGGCGAGTACTTTACCGACTACAACTATCAAGCGCCCAACGATGTGAAGGTGCACTTCAAGCTCCAGCAGGCCGATGTGGAGCAGGACAACGTCAAGGGCCAAAAGCGCTTCTTCCTGCCCGTGCTGGACGGCATTGCCTGGGACGAAACCACTCGCACGCTCACCATCCCCTTCGTGTTCCGGCTGCTGACCCCACAGGAGACCATCACTTACGGGCAGAAGGACCAGCAAGAGGCGATCAACGCCACAGTCGTGAAGGAGATTCCCGAGCGCGTCAAGGCCTCCGACGCCCTGGCGGCCTTGACCTCCGAACGCCGCCGCACCGAAAAAGGCGAAAGCGTCTCATGGCTGGAGCACCACCTGCGTCAGTACACCCGGCGCAACACCAGCGACTTCTTCATCCACAAGAACCTGCGCGGCTTCCTTTCCCGCGAGCTGGACTTTTACCTGAAGAACGAAGTGCTCAACCTGGACGAAATGGAAGCCGCCGGGATGCACCTGGCCGACGGCTGGTTCCAACTGCTGCGCCTGATCAAGCGCATCGGAAATGAAATCATTGACTTCCTGGCGCAGATCGAAGACTTCCAGAAGATGCTCTGGGAGAAGA
>JBBFLP010000010.1:16874-26053 GCA_037478975.1 Armatimonadota bacterium | reverse complement strand
CTTCAGTTTCAGGGTCAGGCGGGCTCCCTGTGCGGGCAAGTCCCGCCGGAGCCGCACCGTTACCTCCACGGCATCTCCCGGCTCAGCCCGCGCTGGCTCCACACGCCACCAGACGGGTTCGCCCAGCGCCACCAGGTGGTCCCTCTGTTCCTCCGGCAGGTCCGAGAAGTAGATGCTGGCGGCATACACGTGCCGCTTGAACTTGCGCTGATCCGAGAAGGCGACGGCTCGCTTCAGGGATATCCCTTCCAGCAGCACGTCTTCCACTTCAACGGGGGAGCGTGACGCATTGCGAAGGTAGACGTGGATGCTTCCGCCCAGCGCGGGGCGCGCAAAGATCCGCTCAGGGTGCAGGACAGGGTCTATGGCTCCGCTGGACATAGATGCCCAGAGAGGGTCCGACTCGGGGTGGGGAATGTCCGCCCGGTACTGCGCCGCCAGCACCTGCAGCGCCTCCGCCTTAGCGTGCGCCGCCGCGCAGAGGGCCCCTCCCACCGCCAGGGATGCGAGGATGATCGCTGCCGCCCTCATGAGTTGCCCTCCTTCCGTCCCTCCCCGTCGTAGCTCAGTGTTTGTACCAGGATTCCAGATCTTCGTCCGGAGCCCTCATCAGCGGCGAGAGCCGCTGACGCGGCTCGCCGTCGCACTGGATCTCGAAAACGGTGGCCAGATGGTCCGGCGCTTCCATCGGGAGTCCCTTCAGGATGAGCCGTTCGGGCGTTTGCTCGAATTCCACGGCTGGCCCTCCCAGATACCGCACCGAGATCACTTTTGTTTCCAGTCCCCCTATGACCAGCGTGCTCCCCGGCCACCGGTTGCAGTGGAAGTAGGCCGTGTTGCCCTTGCGGGTGAAATCTCCGGTGGCCTGCCAGTCCTGCACCATAGGGTCGCTTGCGTCATAGATGGCCGCCCCGTTCTTCTGCAGCCAGCGGCCCACCTGCCCGAAAACCTCGCGGTAGACCGGCGGAATGCTTCCGTCCGGCGCAGGTCCGATGTTCAGTAGCAGGTTGCCTCCGTGCGACGCCACCTGCCGGAGCATTCGCACCACGTGCCAGGCGGTCTTGTAGTTGCGGTCTATCGGCGTGTAGCCCCAGCTGTCGTTCAGCGTCATGCACGACTCCCACGCGCGTCCGCCCTTCGCGGGGGTGATGTGCTGCTCCGGCGTCTCGAAATCCTCCGGAATGCGGGAGCGGTTGTTGATGAGGATATCCGGCTGCAGGGAGCGCACCATAGCGTTCAAGCGCTCCGATTCCCACCCTTCCGCACTCAGAGGATACGGGCAGTCGTACCAGAGAATGTCAATCTTGCCATAGTTGGAGCACAGTTCCCGGACCAGTCCGTGTGTGTACTCCACAAAGCGCTTCCGCGCGCCCTCGTCATAGAGGCATTCGCGCCCGTCCGGGTGGTGCCAGTCGTTCAGGCTATAGTACAGGCCCACTCGTAGCCCTGCCTGGCGTGCGGCTGCCACGAACTCCGCCACCAGATCCCGCCCGGGGCCGCGCTTCACGGAGTTGTAGTCCGTCAGCTTCGTGTCCCACAGGCAGTATCCCTCGTGATGCTTGGTGGTCATCACGATGTAGCGCATGCCGGTCTCGACGGCCAGCTCCGCCCACATTTTGGCGGGGCAGGGCAGCGGCCGGAAGGTATCCGCCAGCTTCTCGTACTCCTCCAGCGGGATGCGCTCCCGGTTCATCGCCCATTCATGCCGGCCGACCTGGGAATACAGCCCCCAGTGCACAAACATCCCGAAGCGAGCGGCGCGGAACCATTCCAGGCGTCTGTTTCTGTCCTGTTCTCCGGCGGTCATCGAGTCCCGGGTCTCCCTGTAGCTAGAGGGGCCGCTCCCGCGAGCGGCCCCGGATTTCCGTCACCAGTTCGGCAGTCTGAGCTCTGCCGGCAGCATCGGCGGGAACGGCCGGTGCGGCTCGGTCTGATACCAGTAAGCCACGCTGCACCAGTCGTCGCTGCGGTCGTTTGCGTGCCCGTGCTCAATGGACACACGGATGTTCTTCTGGAACGGGATGGGATCCAGGATGTGATAGCGGTAGACGCACACCTTTCCCCAGTCGTTGAACTGATCCTCCAGCTCGCACCAGCTCATGCCGTTGTAAAGGAAGGCGTTCTTCTGCATTCCCCAGGCCTGAGCCAGATAGTCCTCGCTGCCGGTTCCGTGCATATCGGGCGGCCAGGTGCGCTCGCCGTCGCGGTCCACGAAGATCATGTCGTCGCCTTCTCCCCACCAGCCCCGCGCCTGATGGTCAATGGAGAAGTTCACGCCCACGTAGTGGCCGCGGCCTTCGGCTTCCAGGATCAGGTAGTTGCCTTCGTCGCTGAGGTTCACGCCGTCCGGTCCCTGCTCCCGCTGACGATGGCTTGCCGAGCCCCAGAAGCTGCCCTCTCCCGTCCATCCGTCGCACGGGTTCTCACGACGCCACTGGGCGTGGAAGTATACGATGTCGTCCGGCAGCGACGCGTGCTTCTGGTAGTCAATGTAGAAGTAGAACGAGCGCACCGGCTCCGTCTGCTCGTTGACGATCTCGATGCGGGCGCTCTTGCGGAATGGCATCTGGAACCAGCAGTTCATAGCGCACCCGCCGCCGAGCTGCCCCCGCTGGTGGCAGCTGGTATTGAACGGTGCGCACTGGTAGCTGTAGGTGCGGGCATGCCCCAGGCCGAAGAAGTCCCCCACCGGCGTTTCCACGGACGGATGCTCCTCCCCGTCCCAGAACATCCGCAGCAGAAGCTTGCGAAGGTACATGTTGTCCGGGGAGTTGATGGTGAACCAGATGTGGCTGATCACCCCCGGACCTTTCAGGTCGGCCAGCACTTTCGTCTCGCCGGGCTCGATGCGCCATGCGTCGCCGTTGCGGCCCGTCCTGTCCCAGCTGCTCTCCCGCGCCGGGATGAAGTCCTTCGCGAACATGAGGCCGCCAAGCGGCCCCGCGGGCAGAATGCTCATCTCGTCACTCGTGTCCTTTCCTCAAACGATGTGTTCCCACGCCCCGGAGTACGGTGCGTCTCCCCGGAGGCTCAACCGTTGATCTCCCGCCACTGGCGGTGCGCGGTCCCCAGCAGGAAATCCAGCAGCTCCTCCCGCAGCCGGGCCGCGGTCCGGATATGATCCGGGTGGCCGGCAAGGTTCAGGGATTCGGCCGGGTCTTCCTGCAGGTCGAACAGCTTGAGCGTCCGCCCGTGGCTATCGCAGACCAGTTTGAAGCGGCCGTCGAAGGCCATGGTCCTCTCGCCAACTTCGCTGAATACTGCGGGTCTGCCTTCCCATCCTTGCGCATCAGTGGCCAGCGAATGCCCGAACATATTCGGGATGTCACGGCCGCACCCGGCGGCGTCCAGAATGGTGGCGGTCAGGTCCAGCAGAGAGGTCAGCCCGGAGAAGACGGCGGGCGTGGAGCCTCCGGGCGGCCGGATGATGGCGGGCACCCGCGCGCTTGCCTCGTAAAACACGCTCTTGGAGCAGCGCCCCTTGTCTCCGGCCATCTCGCCATGGTCGCTCCAGAAAATGACCCAGGTCTCCGTTCCCCGGCGCGCCGTCCAGGCTTCCAGAACCCGGCCCATCAGTGAGTCCACGTGCTCCACGCGCGCGCTGTAGAGGCTGCGCACCCGCAGCCACTCCTCTGTGGAGATCCGGGGGTTGTGACTCATCATCTCGCGGTGGTGCTCCAGCGCCGCCCCGCGGAGCCACTCCGGGGCAGGGTCGCGCGGCAGCGGAGGTGGCATCGCGGCCGGGTCGTAGGTGTCGAAGCGCTCAGGCGGATCCCAGGGGCTGTGCGGGCCGCCCAGTCCCACAAAGAGATAGAGCGGGCGTCCGGGGTCGGACCGGTCAATATAGTCCACGGCCAGCTGCGCGATGAAGTCATCCGGGTGGCGTCCTTCCGGCAGCGGCGACGGCCAAAGGGCCCGGTGCATCCCAACCTCCGCGCGCCTGCGGTAATCCTGCAGGAACAGTTCGTAGACCCCCTCCTCCTTCATCCAGTCAGTCAAAATGGAGGTGGTGGTCTGAGTGGAGAGCGGCCCGGTGCACTCCAGGATGTCGTCCCATCCGAGCGCCCGCATAAACGGTTCTTCCTCCCGCAGATCCCGTCCGCCCCCGTGGGGATACAGGTGGCTTTTGCCCACGTGACAGGTGCGGTATCCGGCCTCCTTCAGGCGGTGCAGGATGCTGTCCCGAGGGTCGGCGATGCGGCCGACGTTATCCCACATCCCGTGGTTGTGTGGATACATCCCGGTGATGAAGGACGCCCGCGCGGGCATACACAGAGGAGACGGGGTATAGCACCGTGAGAGGACCGTACCCTGAGCGGCCAGCGCATCCAGAGTGGGTGTGCGGACGTGGGCCGCACCCAGCGCGCCCACCCAGTCCGCCCGGTGCTGGTCCGTTATCAACACCAGAATGTCAGCGGGCATCGCCTTGCTCCTCCAGGCGGCGCAGACGTTCTCTCAGGACGGCGGTCTCCATCGGGGCATCGCGCGGATCCGGCCCTTCCGGCCAGCATATCACCCGGGCATCGCGAACGCCGGCTCCCAGCAACCGGCGGCAGAGCTCCAGGGTCAGACGATCCCGCACATCTTTCAGCGAGGGATCCTCGAACCGGTTGTTCAGCTCCTTCGGGTCGGTCTGCAGATCATACAGCTCGGGGGTGTCATCGTGGTACAGGCTCAGCTTGTATCTGCCGTCCGTGATCATCGCCCCCGGTCCGAAGCTGTGCGGCGGGAAGGGAGCTTTCTGGGGTTCCGGCCAGGGTTCCGGCCACGTGGGGGCCTTGATCCCGGCCTCCACCAGCGCGGATGGCCGTCCGTCGGAGGCGTCCATCTGCTGCGAGATCAGACGCCCGTGCAGGCTTTCTCCGGTGAAGGCCTTAGGGACAGGGAGGCCGCACGCCTCCAGCAGCGTCGGCGCCAGGTCAACCTCCTCCACCAGTCCCCGGAACCGTCCACGATACAGACCGTCCGGATGCCGCAGGATGACGGGGATGCGCGTGAGGCACTCATGGAACACCGGGATCTTGTGGAAGCATCCCTGATCTCCCAGAAGCTCGCCATGGTCCGCAAAGAAGACCACCAGCGTGGAGCCATCCTGCCCGGATTCCGAAAGGGTGTCCAGGATCTGGCCAGCCATGTGATCCACCCAGCGCACCTGTCCCATATAGGCCGCGATGGCGCGGCGGATATCCTCGTCCGAGGCATCCTGCGCCTCGCTGGAGACGCGCCAGTTCAGCACGCGCCGGGGCTTAGCCGAGGCCGGGTTCCGGTAGCCTTCCGGCAGCGTCATCTCGTCGGGGCTGAACAGGGAGAAGAACGGCTCCGGGCAGGTGAACGCCGGGTGTGGGCTCTGCCAGTTCACCCAGCACAGCCACGGCTCACCGCCGCGGTGGCGCCTGATGAACTCCACTGCCTCCTCTGTGATGCGGGCGTCCGAAGCGAACGGACTATCCGGGTCCATGGGGAAGGCATCGAAAGAGCGGCGGTAGAGCGGATGACTGTCGTAGTTGCCCTGACAGATCTCGTCCAGCTCGTTCCAGATCTCGCGCAGCTGTTCCTGCTCGAAGCAGTGGTTCTTTCCGAACATCGCCGTCCGGTAGCCGGCCTCTTTCAGGCTGCGCACCAGGTTGGGGACGCCGAAGTCCACCGTGGACCCGTAGTTGCGGTGGTTGTGCTCGGAGAGACGCGTGCTGGTTACGAAGCTGATGCGGCTGGGGCCGCAAAGCGGCGCGGCGCAGTAGGCGCGCTCCAGCAGGGCTCCCCGGGCGGCCAGGGCGTCAAGCCGGGATGTCCCGATGCGCGGGTGCCCGTAGCAGCCCAGATAGTCCGCCCGGAGCTGGTCCGGGCACAGGATCAACAGGTTCCATCGTCGCGCGTTCCCGGGCATGGCAATCTCCCGCTGTTTTCTTTCGTTTCAGGACGGAAGGCCTCCTGCCTTGCGGGCCGAAAGGTGGGATAATATGATGAATGAATCGGCCGAACCCTCTTAACCGGGCAGGAAAACGGGAATCTGCCGCCGCAATCTGCAGAAGACAGCAGGAGACGCCCACGCATTGAAACGTCCGAACTTTCTCATCATCCAGACCGACCAGCACAACCCGAAGATCGCCGGATACGCCGGGGATCCTCTTGCGCGCACTCAGGCGCTGGATGCTCTGGCGGAGCGCTCCACGATCTTCGAGGCCGCCTACTGCCAGTCGCCTCTCTGCGTTCCCAGCCGGCTCTCCATGCTGACCGGCCGGTATGTGGGAGCGCTGAAAGCCTGGAACAACACCTGCGAGCTCGGTCCGGAGCACCTCACGTTCGCGGAGCATCTGGGCAACCACGGCTACACCACGGCGCTGGTCGGCAAGATGCATCTGGCCGGCCCGCGCTGGATGGGCGGATTCCAGCATCGTCCTTACGGGGACCTGTGCGTGGACCGCTTCTGCTTCCATCAGCCGGACCCGGTGGAGACCTGGGACGGCCGCTGGTGCAATCACGCCGTGGGACGCTTCCCCTGGGCGGGCGAGACGGAGATCCCCGAGAGTTTGTTGGCTGACGCCAACGTCACCCGCGAGTCGCTGGCGTTCCTCCTGGAGCACGCGGACACCTCGCCGGACCGGCCGTGGCTGCTGGTGGCCGGATACAGCCGTCCTCACTTTCCTCTGACTGCCCCCGGCCGCTACTTCCGCCGGGCCGCCCGGGATGTGACCGCCCTGCCTCCGAAGCCGGCCGGATACCCGGATTGTCTGCATCCCCACGACCGCTATATCGTGGAGGACTTTCATCTGCTGGACTTCCCGGAGGAAGATCACATCCGGGCGCTGGCGGCCTACTATTCCTGCGTGGACTATGTGGACGACTGCATCGGCGAGCTGCTGGATGGCCTCCGAAAGGCCGGGCTGCTGGAGAATACCTACGTCATCTCTCTCAGCGATCACGGCGACATGTGCGCGGAGAAGGGACTCTGGTGCAAGCGGACATATTACGATGCCTCCGCCCGTGTGCCGCTGATGATCTGTGGCCCGGACATCCCCGCAGGGGTTCGCGTCTCGCGGCCGGTGGAGCTTACGGATCTTTTCCCCACCCTGTGCGAGCTTGCCGGAGCTCCCGTCCCGGACGCTCTGGACGGCGTGAGCCTCATTCCTCTGCTGGGCGGAGATCCTGCCGCCTGCAGCCGCCGTTTCGCGCGCTCGGAGCTGCTGACTCCGCTCAAGCAGACCGCGTTCCGCATGGCAAGGGACGAACGCTGGAAGTATGTTGAGTTCCCGGAGGCCCCGCCGCGGCTGTTCGATATGCGCTCCGACCCGGAGGAGACGACGGACCTTCTGGAGTGCGGTCCGCCGCCTCCAGACTGTCCGCTGGCTGATCTGGAGGCGGCCGCCAGGCAGGGGCTCAGCTGGGACGACATCGCCCGGCTGCAGGAGGAAGACCTGAGCTCCCGCCCGCCCCGCATCCGGCATCCGGGCAGGGGGCCGGTGCAGTATCTCTTCCGCGGCGAGCGCGTGGACGGGGATGCGTTCCTGTATCCGGGGCTTGCCGGGGCGGGGGACGAAGACTAGGCGCGGGGGCGCAGGTCAGTCCAGCTGACAACCCACCCGGCGCGCAACCTCCTTCATCTCCGATATCATACCCCGGATGATGTTCACAGGCTTTTCCGTGAACAGAACGTCTCCCGGGAAGATGTAAACGGTGGCCTCCCAGCGAGGGAGGACGTCGGCCGCCTGCTCCAGACCCCGGATATACTCCCGGAACCACCGGCGCGCTTCGTCGCGCCGGTCCGGCTCCACCCGCCCGTCCCGCACCAGGGAGCGCAGTTCGTAAAGCGCTTTCAGCGCCCGCAGATGTCCCTGGATGTACAGGCTTTCGAAGTAGAACTCCGGACGTCCCATCTCGCGGGCCAGACGGACCGCTCTGCCGGCGTTCGTCAGGTTCTCTTCCAGGCGCTTCGCGCTCTTGATGTCGCCCCACGGCAGCCGGAATGCGTCCCAGAGCACGAACCCGAGCGGAGGAAGCGTTCCTTTCAGCAACCGCTCCGCTGACTTGCCCGGGATGCTCCGCTGCTCGCCGGCGGGCCAATCCGAGCCGTAGACTTCCCAGGACGCCTCGCCGAGCGTCTCGCACCATTCCGCGAACTTCTCGGGGTCTTTCAGGCCCTGCCGCACCGCCCAGGAGAGGGCGAAATCACGGGGTGTGCGCCCGTTCAGATTCCAGCCCCATTCGGCCGCAGCCTCTACGTTGAAATAGGAGTACTGCACCCGGGGAGTGGCGTAGCCGATCAGGCCGGACATCCCTTTTTCCAGAAACTCCTTCATCCGGCCGTGGACGAACTGTGGCGAGGTGAAGGGCTGGGTGGTGTTCACGGCGGCTACTAGGTTCGGGCAAACCCCCACCCAGCGTCCCGCGCGGGCGGTTTCTGCCAGATAGGGGCGCAGCATCGGGTCGCGCGAGGTGCAGTAAGTCAACAGGCTGTGGTAATACCAGATCTTTACCTCCGGGGGCAGCTCACGGAAGATGGCCTGGTTGCTGTCTTCGGTGGCTTCGCTGGTCAGTATGCGCAGTCCCAGATCGGGTCTTTTCTCCCGCGCCATCCTCCACGCCGCGATGATCGTGCGCGCTTCCAGGACCGCCCAGTCTTCCTGCCTGCACTCGTCGCACTTACATCCGGCCGTGTGCGGCCACAGGTTCTCCGTCATCCAGACGTCAATCTCGTGGACATTCGGCAGGCTGGCCAGCGACAGGATCCAGTCCCTGAGGATCTCCCGGAATTCCGGGCGGGAGTAGCAGATGACGCCCTTGTGCTCGCTTTTGCCCCGCAGGCCGGGATAGGCGCGGAACAGGCCCGTCCCCTCCAGCTGTTCCAGATGAAGCACGACCGGGACGGCTTTCATGCCGTACAGGGGAGCTTCCTCCACCATCGGCTCCCGCTGGGGCTGGAGTCCCGCCGTTGCGGCTCCCTTCTCGTCCACCTTCAGGGTGGAGATCTGCTCTACGATATTCATTTTCCGGGCGGCCATCCACTTCAGATGCCGCCAGTTGTCGGTGCCCCAGAGGCCGCGCTCCTCCATGTCGGGCCAGTCGAGCACACGCAGGACGGGCAGGGTCAGGTGGCCGCCTTCGCTCCGGGAGCGCACCAGCTGCTCCAGCGTCTTCCAGGCGTAAAAGAGCCCCGTCGGGGTGAGCGCGGTGAGCTTCAGTCC
>JBBFLP010000010.1:1749-16774 GCA_037478975.1 Armatimonadota bacterium | reverse complement strand
CTTCGGCAGGGGTGTCAGGTAGAGCTTCCAGCGAGCCGCTTCCTCCGGCGCAAGCGTGCCGGCTGCTGCAGGCAAAGCGCCTGCTGTCAGAACGAACGCGGCCGCCATAAGGAGCGCCGCCCGGATCTGTGCCTCCATTTGCCCTTTTCCTTTCTCCCACAATGCGTGGGTCACTGGCCCGGCCGCATTGTCAGCTCGAACATCCGCCCGTCACGGAGCGTGACGCTGCGCTGCAGAGGGGCCCCGCCACCAACGCTCATGCTCACCCGGTACGTGCCGGGCGGCAGACTGAAGAACCAGAACCGTCCCTGCGAGTCCGTCCTTGCCGAGATCCCACCCGGAGCCAGCGTGACCACCGCGTCCGCCAGAGGTCCGCCCTCCGCATCCAGAGCCAGACCGCGGATGTGCGCGGGCAGTCCCTTCCAGGTGGTCTTCATATAGTCAGCCACAGGTGTCCCCAGCACTTCCCAGTGCTCCCAGCCGCTGACAGCGCCCTGCTGATAGAGGAACACTGCGATGACATTCGGCGAGGGAGCCACGACGCCGGCTGCGGGGTCGCCCTTCCGGTAGATCTCGATCTGCCGGATGTACTCCTCCGCCGTCAGTTTCCCCCGGTCGCGCCAGCCGCTGCGGTTCTGCGGGTCCTCTCCCTTGTTGACGCCGTCGCTCCCGAACTCCCCGATGAACCAGGGCTTCGTTCCCAGCCACGGATACCGTTCAATCATCCGGACATGGCGGTGTGCCAGCCAGGTGTCGTAATGCCGGATGGTGAGATCCCAGTATTCGTGTGTCTCGATCCCGTCCGCCTTCTCCACGCAGGCGCGGATGTGCGGGCGTTCCCACTCGGTGATGTCCGTAGGGCCTCCGGGTCCGTAGGAGCCGTAGATGATCAGTCCCCGGTATCCGCCCTCGCGCAGCGTGTCGTAGTAGTCCAGAAACGCTCTGGCGGTCTCGGGTCTGACGTTGTTGAACTCGTTCTGGAAGCTGATGGCATCCGGCCAGCTCTCTGTGGGGATGCGGGACAGGTTCTCCAGCACCTCGCGGGCCATCCTCCGGCCGCCCACCCCGGGATTGCCGTCCGGGCCGGAGCGCTGGTCCCAGGGCCGGTAGAACACGCGCGCCCCTGTTGCCTTCGCGGCCGGAATGACGTGAGCGTATAGCACTTTTATCCAGGGAGCTCCCTTCGCCCAGGCGGCCACCTGAGGAGTCCACTCGTTGGCGTGAGGACAGATGGGCGGCCCGCCGGCGGCCACGGAAGGGACCGGAATGATCAGAAAGGCGGCGCAGACCGCCGCCGCGATGCGCAGGCTTTTCATCGCAGATCGGCATCCTCCTGCAGGAGCGATGGTTTCCCTCCCTCTCCGCAGATGTGACGTCCCCACACCTGCCGCGGTCACGCGGATTCTCCCGGGTCGCAGGCAGCCAGAAACTCGTCCGTAAGCCGTTTCGCCAGAAGGTAGGTCTTCCGGTCGGGATAGAAGAGCAGGCGCTTGTCGCCGGTCTCCACCAGGCTGCAGTAAGAGGCCACCTGCGTGCGGTTGGTTCCCGGCGCCGGCGCCCATCCGGTGTCCGCGAAGATCTGTGGCGGGCCGAACCTCAGAGGATGCTCCTTCTCCCCGGGAATGAAGCGGCCCACCGTGATCCAGGCAGGATTGCGCACGTTGGCAGCGTCCGTGGGACCGCATCCGCCGTGGCCGCTTCCGTCGTTGTTGAAAAACACCAGCAGATATCGCCCGTCGCGCAAACGGTATAGGGGTGGTGGGGCCAGAGGGTTCTTCAGGGGTTCCCCGTCCGGCGCGTATCTCAGAGGACGCGGCTGATCCCAGCTCCTGCCGCCATCCTCCGAGAGCGCAAAGTACAGCATTCCCCGGAGGGTCCTCATCACGCAGATGAGGCGTCCGTCCGGCAGGGGCTGAACGGAGGGTTCCTGCGCCACGCTCACGCCTGGGCGCTCCGGACTCTCCACCCGCAGACCGTGGGGTCCTGCAGGCCACGTGGTCACCACCAGCTTTGCCGGGTCGGACTCGGACAGGATATTCTCGAAGCGCAGGAAGCAGCATTCCGACATCCGGTGAAGCATGTCCGCGCCGGGGTCCACAGCATCGCTGGCCCACCGGGTGAAACCGGCGATCACACTTCCGTCCGGCAGGGCAGTGGGGTTCTGGTAGACGATCCAGACGGGAGGCACGGAGGGGTCCGGGTTGCTGATGGCGTTTGGCGCGATCGGATAGTCGAACGTCTCGCGGCTCCAGGAGATGCCGTCGTCGTCCGAGAAGCGACCACGCAGCACACCCGTGTCGGCCGCGCGGGCATCATCCACGCCCACGTTCTTGGTGTAGAAGCACCAGATGCGCGACCCGCCCCCCGGCAGCACACCGGGACAGGGGATCAGGAACTGCCAGCTTGCCATCCCTGTGCCGGGAGCATCCTCCGGGCCGGCCCCGTCCAGCATCTGGGGGGGTGACCAGGTCTTGCCGCCGTCAGCGGAGCGGCTGAACATGACGCGCTGGTTGTCCGCACCCTCCACGCTGGCCGACGTCCAGGTGGCCAGGAGCGCTCCGCCCGGAGTGGCGATGGCGTTCAGGTGCTGGTTCTGCCCGTCCGGTCCGCACGGGTCGTCCGGGGCGAAGATGACGATATCGGGCTGCGTCCGGAGATGTTCCTCTGAAGCCGTCAAGGCGTTGTCCTCCGTTTCTGTAGTATTATCCTACGATTTTCGTTATCCCTTCCCGGTGTCGGCATCGGAAAGCGCCGGAGGAAGGCGTCCGACCGTTGCGCCCCTGTGTCGGGCGCGGCAAAGACTGAAGGTTATGGAGGAGAGGATGATGGGCACATCCCCCGTGACGCTGCAGTATCTGCAGAGGCTGCAGGAGCTGATGGACTGGATCGCCGCGAATCAGCTGGAGACGATCGAACGCGCCGCTGCGATCATTGCAGAGGCGACGAAAGAAGACCGTCTGGTGCACATCATCGGCACCGGCGTTCACTCCCGCCTGGCCACGGAGGACGGGTTCTTCCGCGCGGGTGGTCTGGCGAATGTCAACCCCATCCTGGCCCTCCCGATGGAGAGCGGCGTGCGTTATATCACGGCGCAGGAGCAGCGCGCGGAGCCGGTGGCGGCGCTTCTGGATATGCATCCCCTGACTGCGGGCGACCCCGTCATCGTTGCGAACCTTTACGGGATGAACGCTTTCACCATCGAGACGCTCCTGCAGGCAGAGCGCCGGGGGCTTCGCACCATCCTCCTGACCTCGCGGCAGTGCGCCAGAGAGATCCCGAAGGACCACCCGAGCCGTCACCCTTCCCGGATGGACGCGGAGGAGGCGCCGTGGGAGGTTCTGATTGACGTGCCGATGCCGATGGGGGATGCGCTGCTGCGCTTCGACGGGTGTCCTTTCCCCGTGGGGCCCAGCAGCTGCGTCCTGTTGAGCTTCACCCTTCATTCGATCATGTCCACAGCGGTGGCCCTCCTGCTGGAGGAGGGGTTTGACCCTCCTGTGATCCGCAGCATCAACACGCCGGATTTCGGCGTGGCCAACGAGCGCCTCTGGAAGCGTTACGGGGGACGGGTCAAGCACCTTTGAAGCAAGACCCGGGCTGAACAACCGGCCATTTGAGCAATCGTGAGCAGGGATCTGCGCCGCGCACGCGAGCTGGCTGCCCTCGCCGCATGAGCTGCCGCCGTGCTACAATGCCGTTCGAAGGCAGGAGGCTGGCGAGTGCAGATCCATCTGATGCGCCCGGAGGAAGCGGGCGATTATCACGCGTTCGTCCGCGACCATCCTTACGGGGACGTTCTCCAGACGGCGGCGTGGGCGCGGCTCAAGGCGGCTTCCGGCTGGAAGCCGCACTTTCTGCTGGGCCGCTCGCCGGATGGCGCGGTCCGGGCGGCCTGCCTTGCTCTGGAGCGCAAACTTCCGCGCCTTCCTTTCGCCCTCCTCTACTGTCCCCGCGGCCCGGTGCTGGACTGGGACGATCCTGGCGCGTTCCGCGCAATGGCGGAGGATCTGAAGTCCCTGGCATCCCGCCAGCGCGCCATTCTGGTGAAGATAGACCCTCCGGTGCCGGCCGCGCATCCGGAGGCGGCCAGAGCCATTGACGCCTGTGGCTTTGTGCCCGTGCGCGACGGGGGCTTCGGAGGCGTGCAGCCCCGTTGCGTGATGAAGCTGGATCTGTCTCCCGGGCTCGACGCCGTTTTCGAGAGCTTCAAGCCCAAATGGCGCTACAACATCCGTCTGGCCGAACGCAAGGGGGTGCGTATCCGCGAAGGAAACGGGCAGGACGTGGATACCTTCTATGACATCCTGCTGGAGACCGCCCGGCGGGACCGGTTCCTTGTGCGGGGACGGAGCTACTTCCACGACATGTGGCGGGAGCTATCGAAAGACGGACTCATCCGTCTGTTTCTGGCAGAATACGAGGGGAGTGCCATTGCCGGGGCGCTTCTGTTCATAATGGGCCGTCAGGCGTGGTACACCTACGGCGCCAGCTCAAACGAGCACCGGAACGTCATGCCGAACCATCTGCTGCAGTGGACCATGATCCGCGAGGCGGCCGCCGCCGGGTGCTCGGTCTATGATTTCCGGGGAGTCTCCTGCGGCGGCGAGGACCCGGCAAGCGAGCATCTACAGGGGTTGAACCGGTTCAAGGCGGGCTTCAATGCCGAGCTGGTGGAATACGTGGGCGAGTTCGACCTTCCGGTCTCGAAAGGCCTGTACGTCGGTTGGACTAAGGTGGCGCCCGCCATCGCCAGTCTGGTGCGCCGCAAGGCGGCCGCGCAGGGGGGCGAGCAGCCGCTGTGAGCGGGCACGCCTGGATCCGGGTGGATCTGGGGGCCATCCGGCACAACTACCGTCAACTGCGGGCCTTCTTCGGAGAGAGTGTCCTGCTCATCCCGGTCGTCAAGGGCAACGCTTACGGTCACGGGTTGCAGGCGGTGGGCAGGACGCTCGACCGGGAGGGGGCGCCGATGCTGGCGGTCACGCACGTGAAGGAGGCCCGCCTGCTGCGCGATGCGGGCGTGGAGTGCCCCGTCCTGCTTCTGGCTCCCCCGCGCGGAGAGGATGGCGTGGAGGCGGTCGAGCTGGAGGCGCACTCCTGTTTGATGGATGAATCCGGTGTGGAGGAGCTTGGGAAGGCTGCCTCGCGGGTGGGCCGGAAAGTGAGCGTGCATCTGAAGGTGGATACCGGGATGGGGAGGCTGGGAGTCCGGCCCGCGGAGGCAGCTCCGCTGGCACGCCGTGTGGCCGCGTCCGAATGGCTTTCGCTGGAAGGGGTGTTCAGCCACTGCGCGGAAGGGTGGCGGGAGCCCGCCGTCGCCCGGCAGCTCCGGGTGTTCCGGGATTGCTGCAGCGCCATTCAGGTGGAAGGCATCCCGCCCGGCATACGCCATCTGGCGGCCAGCGCAGCGGCTTTGACCCTGCCGGACGCCCGGCTGGATGCGGTGCGGATCGGCACCCTGATCTTCGGGCAGTATCCTTCCCCTTCTCTCCGGCACCGGTTTCAGAAGGAACTGGATCTTCGGGATACCTGGCGCTTCTGCAGCCGCGTGATCGCCGTGCGCACGCTGATGCCGGGAACGTCGGTGGGCTACGGTGCGGAGTTCCAGACATCGCGCGTTTCGCGGATCGCCGTGGTGCCGGTGGGGTTGGCCGACGGGCTGGGGATGGTCCCCGAAAGCCTGAACCGCGGCAGGATCCGAGGAGCCGTAAAAAGCCTTCTGCGGCCCCGGTTCACGCTGTGGGCCACCGTCCGGGGCCAGAAAGCCCCCGTGGTGGGTAGAGTGGCGATGCAAATGGCCACTCTGGATGTGACGGATATCCCCGGCGTTGAGATCGGGGACGAGGTGGAACTGCCGGTCAGGAGGCTGGCCGCCGACAGCTCTCTGGAACGGGTCTATACGGACCGGTAGCCCCCGGGTTACGCGGCCCTTTGCCCCGCATGTTTCAGCGGGACGGTGAAGTGAAAGCTGGAGCCCTTGCCCGGCTCGCTTTCCACTCCTACTTCGCCGCCCCAGAAATCCACCAGCTTCCGGACAATCACCAGTCCGAGGCCTGTACCCCGGAACCGGCGTGTGGAGAACTGCTCGGGCTGGTGGAACGGCTCGAACACGGCATCCAGATGGTCCGCAGGAATGCCGACTCCCGTGTCTGATACCTCGAATCTGAGTGCGGGGCCACGCCGCGTCTCCGTCAGAGAGACCCGTATGGAAGCCTCGCCTTCCACGGTGAACTTGACGGCATTCCGGCAGAGCTGATCCAGTGCCTGAAGCAGCTTTTGCCGGTCCACGTTCACGATGGCGGGGACTCCTTCCTCCACCGCCACAGAAAGCCGGATGCCCTTCTGCGCTGCCTCCTCCCGGCTGGAGTCCCAGGCTTCCTCCAGCACCTCCCGCAGTCTGGTCTCCTCCTCGTAGAGCTCCAGCGTCTCGGACTCCAGGCGGGAGAACTCGATGATGTCCGTCAGAATGCTCAGCAGCTTCTTCGCGCTGTCCAGGGCCGCGGAGGCGCACTCGTGCTGCTCCCCGGAGAGCCCGGTCAGCATCATGACGTCCAGCATCCCGATGATGCCGTTCAGGGGGGTGCGAAGCTCGTGGCTTATGCGCGCCAGAAACTCGGAGCGTGCTTTCACGGCTTCCAGGGCGCGGTCCCGGGCGACGGTCAACTCCCGCGCCTGAACCTCGAGCTGGTCCCGCGCCTTTTCCAACTCCGCGGCGTGGCGGCGGAGCTCGAACTCCGCGCGCTTGCGCTCCGTGATGTCCGTCTTGACGGCGACGTAGCCGATTGGTTCTCCGTCCGGTCCGTGAATTCGGCTGATGGCGGCATATTCGATATACAGGGAACCGTTCTTGCGCCGGTTGGTGATCTCGCCGCTCCAGTATCCCTGACTCAGGAGACTTGCCCACATATCCCTGTAAAAGTCGCATCCGTGCAGGCCGCTCTTCAGGATGCGCGGATTCTTGCCCAGGGCTTCCTCGCGGCAGTAGCCAGTCACCTTCTCGAAGGCAGGATTGGCGTAGAGAATGGACGCATTGAGATCCGTGATCACGATGGTGTCGGGGGAGTGCTCAATGGCGGCGTAAAGCCGCTTCAGCTCCTCGCGGGATTGCCGCAGCCGGACTGTCTCCGCCTGCAGTTCGGTCTCTTTGCGGAAGAAATCCTGGACCAGGCGCGCGAGCTCGCCCATGTCGGTCTGACCGGTGGCCAGCCGGTCCAGCGCTGCGGGGTTGCGCTGCCGGAGCGCTTCGAGGATCAGAGCCACCGGGTGGCACACCATCTTCCGCAGGAGGAAACCAAGGAGGGCGATCCCGCCTGCGGCGAAGAGGCCGAAAAGAACCGAGTTGCGCCCGGCCGATGCCCGGTGGGCCTGCAGCCGCGGGCGCGCCACCTCGACGACCAGAGTCCCGAGGCTTTTTCCATCCGCACTGCGAAGGACATCCCCGATCTCGACGCGGTCGGTTCCCGGCCGGGGATCGGGCAGGCGCTCGCCCGGCCCGGCAAGCCGGACGCTGCCCCCGATCAGTTCTTCCAGTCTGGCAAGCTCGGCGTCATCCCAGCGGCGTGCGGAGACTACCCACCCGGTGATTTCCGCTCCGTGCCGCTCCCGTGAAGGAAGCACCATCACGTGGATCAGGGAGTCTTCACGCCGTGCAAAGAATGTCTTCCTGTCCCGTCTATTCCAACCATCAGGCTCGGTTGCGAGCAGCTGTTTCGCTGCCGGCAGAAGGGCCGGATCGCCCCGGATGGCGACCGGACGTCCTTCGTGGTCGAGGATGGCAACGGCTTGTTTTCTGGAGGTGGCTCTGGAGGGGGCTGTTGGCAGACTGGCGGTGGCTGTGCCCGCATCACCCCGCGTGTGACCAGCGTGAAGGTCATCCGCAAGGAAGAAGGCCGTCGCAAAAAGATCCTCCTCCTCCAGAGCCAGGATCCTGCGGGTTCTCTCCGCCAGCTCCCGGCGGCTCTGGGCGTCCATTTCCGCTAGGTGCTGTTCCGTGTGTGTCCACCACGTGGCCGCGAGCACGCCCCAGAAGGCCGTGAAGCCCAGCATCAGCAGGAAGATACTCCTGCCGGTAGACGCAGTAAGGCGCCATTGCAGCGGCCCCGCTCTTGCCCTTGTGCTCCTGGCTGACATGCCCGTCTCAGGCCGCCTCTCTCACGGCCTCGGCCGCAGACTCCTGCTGAGAAGGAGCTGTCCGGAGCTTCACGGTAAACCAGAAGGTAGAGCCCTTGCCAACCTCGCTTTCGACCCCGATCTCACCTCCCATCATCTCCGCCAGTTTCCGGCTGATGGCCAGCCCCAGACCCGTGCCGCCATACTTCCTCTTTGTGGAGGCGTTCACCTGTGAGAACGACTGGAACAGCTTCTTGATCCCATCCGGCGGAATGCCCGGCCCGGTGTCGCGGACCTCGAAGCGGAGGAGCATCTCCTCGTCACCTGCGGATCCAGGCGACACTGCCACCTCGACGAAGCCCTCCTCCGTGAACTTCACCGCGTTGCCTACCAGGTTCAGCAGGATCTGCCGCAGCTTGCCCTCGTCTCCCCAGAGGGTGCGCGGCACGCCGTCCTGGACCAGACTCCTGAGTTCTAGGCCCTTCTGACTGGCCTGGACCGACACCACTTCGAAGCAGTCTTCCACCACGGCTGCCACATCCAGCTCCAGCTCCTCCATCTCTGTGCGCCCGGATTCCAGGCGGGAGAGATCCAGCACGTCGTTGATGATGGACAGCAGCCGCACCGCGCAGGAGTGCACGGTCTCCGCGAAGTCGCGCTGGTCGGGCTGAAGGTCCGTTTCAAGGAGAAGGCCACTCATCCCGATGATGCCGTTCATCGGGGTGCGGATCTCGTGGCTCATCACGGCAAGGAACTCCGACTTTGCCCTTGCCGCCTCCAGGGCCGCGTCGCGGGCGCGGACCAGGTCGTCCGCCTGTTTCTGAAGCAGCTGAGCCTGCTTTTCCAGTCTCTGGTGGGCCTTTTCCAGTCTCCTGGTGTACTCCTGCAGTTCCCTTTCCGCGTTCTTGCGCGCCGTGATATCCGTCACCATAGCGAGCGCACCCAGATACTCGCCGTTGCGCCCGAAGATGGGGTTGGTAGCGATGAGAGTCCAGACTTCCGAGCCGTCCTTGCGGCGGAAACGGTAGTCGTGATGATCCCGGAAGCCCTCGTGCTCCGGCTCATAGTCTTCGGTAGACCCGGCAGCCCGCTCGTCCATGAACTCCCAGATGGGGTGACCGATCATCTCGGAGGGCTTGAAGCCCAGGATGGCCGCCATTTTGTTGTTGACAAATGTGGTGATGTCGGATGCGTCCACCACCCATATGCCTTCCTCTGCGGTCTCCACGATGCGGCGGTAACGCTCCTCGCTCTCCCGCAGCTCCTGTTCGATCGTCTTATGAGAGGTGATATCCAGGCAGTAGGCGCGTATCCGCCCCATCTCTGGCAAATGGGTGAGTGACACCGCAAAGGTCCTGCCGTCAACCGTGGCTTCCAGGGTGGCGGTGTCCGCTCCGCGGACGTGCATGTCCTCGTGCGCGCGCAGGACGGCGCTGACAAGAGGGTGTTCCGGAGTCTGCTTCTCAATACCGGGGAACGCTTCCTGAGCGGCCGGATTCTTATATGTCAGCGCGCCTTCGCGGGAGATCTCCAGTATGGGGATCGGACTCTGTTCCGGGAAGGACGCCAGCCAGTTCCGCTGCTCCTCCGCACGTTTGCGCTCGCTGATGTCCCGGACGAAGGCGCAGTCGAACTCGCGTCCGTTGAAGTCCACGTGGTTGCAGTAGATCTCCACGGGAATCTGCCGGCCATCCTTCGCGCGGAGGAGTCCTTCGATGCAGAAGCTTTTCTCACGCCGCAGCCGTTCCCACAGCAGGACTGTCCGGCTGTCGTCCCACGGAGTGATGATGTCCGCGCTGCGGAGGGTAAGGAGTTCGTCCTGACTGTAGCCCAGCGCGCGGGATGTCGCTTCGTTCGCGTAGAGGATGCGGCGGTCCGGATCCACCCAGACAACCATATCCGCGGAGTGGTCCACGGTGAACTGGGTCAGCCGCAGATCCTCCTCGATGCGCTTGCGCTCCTGGATCTCCCGGAGAAGACTGTCCCGTTGGAAGAAAAATGTTTCGGTCAGGCGGGCCAGCTGTCCAAATTCCGTATCCTCGGCGACCAGGTCTCCAAGAAGGGCCGGGTCACCTTCCGCGAGACTCCGGGTCAGCCTGGAAAGGGGGATGCTCACCCAGCTCATCAGAACCCACGAGAACAGCCCGACCACCACTGCGGCGGCCACGATGAGGGCGGCAGCACCTTTGGCGCGGATCTCGCTCCACGTGGTGGCGGCCACACCCGCCGACCTGACAGTGAGAGTCGCGAGCGGCCGTC
Organism: Armatimonadota bacterium; assembly: GCA_037478975.1. Lineage (GTDB taxonomy): Bacteria > Armatimonadota > UBA5829 > DSUL01 > DSUL01 > CALCJH01. Next base: position 6,406 of record JBBFLP010000010.1, on the reverse strand, counting down.
CATCCCAGCCGGGCAGATCCCGAAGCAGGTGGATCTCAGAACTGGGCGGGATGACGGCGTCTGCCTGCCGGGCTGCGACAGGGTCGTGCAGCGAGGCTTTTGCCGACAGCATGGTCTCAAGCTGAGAAAGCATCGGCCGGTCCCAGCAGACTCCCATCAGAAGCACACCGTAGTGGGGTCCTTTTCGGGCTATGTCCTTGCTGCGAACGATGGAAGCTCCCCAGACTTCGACGGGTCCTTCCGGGGAGGGTACAAAGAAGTGAAGAGTCCGGGCAGGAGCTTTCCGGATAGCCGACGCGATCTCCCGTCCGGGTGGCAAACGGTAGGAGCCCCCACTACGACCCGTGTGGTAGCGGATTCTTCCCTCCATATCAAGGATCCAGACCGCGGCCACCTCAAAGGTTTTGATTACGGGACTGATGTTTTCCTCAGCCCACCGGCTGTCGTTGGACCTGAGGAACTCGACAGTCTCGTCCCAGTTCGCATAGTCTCTCGCAAGAGTCTTTGCTTTTGCGCAATGCGCCTCCAGGAGACTGTCCAGCAGAAGTCCCTTGTTCCCCCGCTCCCTAAAATGCGCGGCCCGGACCTGCCGGGACTCCTGAGACATCCACGAGAAGACGAGACCTCCAAATGTGACGGCAAGCAGCAGGAGCAGGAGCGCAAGCCGCCTGCCCATGGTGCGGGAAGGTTTGAAATCCAGCTGACTCGACAATACCGGTCTCCGTGTACATCGCGGGCCGCAGGCGAGACACTTGTGCCGGAATCTTCGCGCCGCCTGCGCTTCGGCCCGTACCGGTATTATCGGCAGCCGCTCCTGCACGAAAAAGACCGTAAAGCGACTGCCTGCACGATTCCGGCCGGCACCTGTTAGAGAATGCCTGCTCTCGACACAGGAGCTTCGCACCCTTTCCCCTTTTGCGGAAGATGGCCGGAGGAATTCGCCGGCTTTTCGCAAAGCCGTCAACTGACGGACCGCCTGCGCCCACCGGTGCGGGCCGGCCGGATTAGCACATCCCTTGCCGGCGGGAGATACGCCGGCCCTTGAAAGAAGGTAGAGATGGCAGAGACGGTCAGGATCGGCATCATCGGCTGCGGAGGCATCGCACGCGGCCACATTCAGCGGCTTCTGGGCTACGGGGCGGAGATCTGCGCCCTTGTGGACACGGTGGAAGCGAACGTGGAGCGCTACCGGAACGATTTCCCCCAGCTCAAGGCGGCGGCCACCTTCTCGGACTACCGCGACATGCTTGCGAGTGTCGAACTGGATGCCGTGCAGATCAACACCCCCCACGCGTTCCACTATCCGCAGATCATGGATTCGCTGGAGGCCGGGCTTCACGTGCTGACGGAGAAGCCGATGGTCTGCACCGTGCGTCAGGCGAAGGACGTGATAGCGAAAGCCGAGGAGACCGGGCGGACTGTGCTGATCAGCTACCAGCGCCACTATCAGCCGCAGTTCAAGTACATCAAACAGAAGATCGAGGAAGGCCTTATCGGCAAAGTCACCGCCATCGCCGCGCTGCAGGGGCAGAACTGGCTCCGCGGGACGGCGGGCACCTGGCGTCAGAAGATGGAGCTCTCCTGCGGGGGACAGTTGAATGATTCGGGAAGCCACCTGCTGGACATCCTGCTCTGGACCACCGGTCTGTCCGTGGACCGGGTGATGTCCTTCATAGACAACCGGGGCTCCGAAGTGGACATCAACTCCGGCACCACCATCTACTTCACGAACGGGGCGCTCGGGACCATCACGGTCATTGGCGATTGTCCGGTCTGGTGGGAGGACTTCACCGTGTGGGGCGAGAACGGCGCCATCTTCTCACGCAACGGTCAGATGACCGTCGCACTGCAGGGAGAGAAGCCTTTCGAGCCCACGGACCTGCCGGAAGGCTCGGACCCGGACCGCAACTTCCTGGACGTTCTGGCCGGACGGGATGTGAATCACACCCCGCCCGTGTGCGGGCTGCGGGGCATTGAACTCTGTGAGGCCGCCTGGAGATCCGCCGAACTGGGCCGGCCGGTAACCGTCGCGGAGCTTGGCTGACACCCAGAACCACGCGCCATCCTGCAAATTTCCTGTGCGGATGATGCAGGAGAGTTGCGAATCGGCAATCAAACCTGGAGAATGAGAAAGGGCCGTCGCTTCGGCGGCCCTGTCTTTACGCAGGGGGACGAGAGACATTGGACAGACAGTTCTACATAGACCTGGCTCGCTCGGGTCTGCGGATGCCCATCGGCACGGACCTGGTCCTCAGGGAGCACCCGGACCATGAGGAGATCGTGCTGGACGCGGAAAAGCTCGGGAAGGTGGTCGCGGAGGCCGCCGCGCGCTTCCGGACGCCGCTTGCTTTTCCGCTGATGGACCTGATGATCGAGAAGGCGGTGCTTCTGGAGGCGCTGGAGATCCCGGAAGCTGACATCAACACCTACCATTTTTCAGTGTGCCCGCCGAAGGAGGCGCTGGAGACCGTCCGCCAGAAGCTGCCCGCAACCCGCAACAGGCGTTTTCATGCCACGGTCGGTGCCGTGAAGTATGTCGCGGAGCAGACAGACCTGGTGCCCGTGGGGATGACCATCGGCCCGTTCTCTCTGATGACGAAGCTGCTGGCCGACCCCATCACACCGGTGTATCTTGCGGGCACCGGCCTGACCGGGGAGGACGATCCGGAAGTGGCGCTGGTGGAGATGGCCCTGGAGCTTTCCATCACGGTGATCCTGCACTCGCTGCGTGAGCAACTGAAGGCGGGGGCTAAGGCGGTGTGCATCGCCGAGCCGGCTGCCAACAGAGTCTACATCTCGCCGAACCAGCTGGAGGAGGGATCCGATATCTTCGACCGCTACGTCCTCCGCTACAACCGCATGATCCGCGACCTTCTGGAAGAGCACGGCGCAGACCTCATCTTCCACTGCTGCGGCGAGCTGACGGATCAGATGGTGCAGGGATACGCCTCGCTGGACCCGGCCATCCTGAGTCTGGGAAGCTCCCGGAAGCTGTGGGAGGATGCGCGTCTGGTGCCGGATAACGTGGTGCTATTCGGCAATCTGCCCACTAAGAAGTTCTTCTCAGATGAGGAGGTAAGCCCTGAGGAGGTGGAGCGCCTGGCGTGCGAGACCCTGCAGAAGATGCAGGAGACCGGGCATCCGTTCATCCTGGGCAGCGAGTGCGACGTGCTGAGCGTGCCGGGAAGCGAAGAGGTCATCAAGCGCAAGGTGGATCTTTTCCTGACCTGCTCCTGTCACTGAAGGGACTGTCTCAGGGGTTGACCTGAGGTCCGCCGGCCGGTCTGCCGATGATTCCTGCAAACGGATGTCCGGCAATCTGCGGCCGGCGGATAGTCCATCGGTACTTTACACCTTGACACGGCGCGGACCCGGTGGGATAATGAAGATGAGCTAACTTCCGTGTTACGCGCAGGTTGCCGGATGCGTGGGGGCGCGCGCACGGAAAGCGCTGGTCCCCCGAGAGCGGGGACAGGTGGGAGCTGCGTCCGCTGCGATTCCTGTCAGAGTTTTCCCTCCCGCGCCAGGAGCCGCAAGAGAGGTCCGGAGTCAGCACCTCCGCCGTGGGCGGGGCGCTCCCCCGGGGGTCTAAAAGAAAAGAGAAGGTTGCCATGAGAACCATCAGAGAAAGCAGACTGGGCTTCACGCTCATTGAGCTTCTGGTCGTGATCGCGATCATCGCCATCCTGGCGGCGATCCTGTTCCCTGTGTTCTCGCGCGCCCGTCAGCGCGCGAACATGCTCAGCTGTCTCAGCAACCTGAAGCAGCTGAGCCTTGCGTTCAAGATGTATGCGGATGACCACGGCGGCCGGATGCCGAACAGTGGCGATTCCACGGCCGGCGGTCTGAGGCCTGCCGCAAACGTCCCGAACTTCTGCGGATCGTTCGGCGCCTATCAGAAGGCGGACGTCACGCAGGGCAGCATTTTCCCCTATGTGAAGGCGGAGAAGATGTTCCTCTGTCCGTCCGACCGCAATCGCGAAGCGTCCAACATCATCGGGACTCCTGAGGAGAAGCGCAAATACCCGCTTTCCTATTCGATGAACAACTCGCTGTCCCTGATGAAGCCGGAGGCGCTGGCCATCCGGGTCAACGGCGTGGTCACGGACCTGCAGCCGACTCGGATGCTGCTTCTTATCCACGAGGCGCGCAACGGCCGGGATAACACCCAGAACCCGAATGCCGGCATCAACGACGGCATCTTTGTGCCCAACCCGGGCTATGCGCAGGATCTGCCGGACCGGGTGCATTACGACGGCACCACCATCGTCTATCTGGATGGCCACGCGGTCTGGAAGCGCTACGAGGAGCTGGTGCAGGAGCGTGACGCGGGCTACTGGCAGGCCATCCTGCCGTAAGGTTGGGGGAGCCGAATCCCTGACACAGTGACACAGTGTGGAAAAGGCCCCTGCTCTAGCGAGAGCAGGGGCCTTGATTTTTAGGCCTCCGGTCTGAAGGTGCTTCAACACCGTCAGAACTAGAATGGCTTGATTCAGCCTTCAGGCTTCAACTCCTCCATTCCGCCCATATACGGGCGGAGCGCCTTCGGGATGACGACTGAGCCGTCCTCACGCTGGCCGTTCTCAAGGATGGCGATCACCGTGCGGGGCAGCGCGATGCCGCTTCCGTTCAGCGTGTGCACCAGCTCCGGCTTTGC
>JBBFLP010000010.1:0-1649 GCA_037478975.1 Armatimonadota bacterium | reverse complement strand
TTCAGCCACAGGTCGTCCAGCTGGACGTGATACATGTCGTCCGCGAACTTCGGCAGCTTGCCGCTCCCGTATAACACCTCGGACCGGGTCAGGAAGGGCGGATACATCTCCACGTAGCCGTGCCGCGAGATGTGCATGTCCAGCATGAAGTTGATCAGCGCCCGCTCCAGACGCGCGCCGCCCTTCTTGTAAAGCACGAATCCCGATCCCGCGATACGCGCGCCGCGCTCGAAGTCCAGGATGTCCAGAGCTTCCGCGATCTCCCAGTGCGGGCGGGGCGGAAAGTCGAACGTGCGCGGTTCGCCCCAGTGGTCCACAGGGACGTTGCACTCTTCGGACAGCCCGTCCGGGACGCTCTCGTGCGGGATGTTCGGCAGCTTCGCCAGCATGGCTTCCATTTCGGATTCCACAGAGCGGCACTCCGCGTCCAGTCCCTTGACGCGGGCGCTGATGTCCTTCATCTCCGCGATGATGGCCGTGGCGTCGCCGCCTTCCCGCTTGATGCGGCTGATCTCTTCGGAAGCCTGGTTCTGCCGGGCCTTGAGCTGCTCGGACTGTGTGATCAGCTCCCTCCGGCGTGCATCCAGCGCCAGGAGTTCGTCTATGGCCGCCGCCTCGCCCCGGCGGCTCAGCGCCTGGCGTACAGCCTCGGGCTCGGAGCGGATGAGCCTGATGTCAAGCATTCCGCCCTCCGGCGAACGGGGTCATTGTATGCTTCGGCCGGAGTCCTTTCACGAGCGGATCACCTTCAGCAGCTCGTCGCGATGCGCGGCCATCTGCTCTTCCGTTGGTGCCTCCAGCGTCAGTCTCAACAGCGGCTCCGTGTTGGACGGCCGCACGTTGAACCACCAGTCCTCGAACTCCACCGTCAGGCCGTCCAGATGCAGCACGGATTTGCCTTTCGGCCCGTACAGATCCTCAAGCTCCTTCAGCTTGCCGGGCACGTCCTCCACCTCGGAGTTGATCTCTCCGGAGTGGAAGTAGCGCTTGATGGGGCGCCACAGTTCGGAGAGCTTGGTGCCGGTCTCCTTCAGCAGACCCACCAGGTGAAGCATGGCCAGGTCGCCGTTGTCAGTGATGTAGAAGTTCCTGAAATAGTAATGGCAGGAAAGCTCCCCGGCGAAGATGCCGCCCTCCTCGCGCATCTGGCGCTTGATGAGCCCGTGCCCCACGCGGCACATCACCGGTTCTCCGCCCGCCTTTTCGATCTCCTCGCGCACCGCCCGGCTGGACCGCAGATCGTACAGGATCTTCTCTCCCGGGTGGTGCTGCAGGATCTGCCGCGCCAGGAGCGCCGTGATCATATCGCCCGGAACGCTTTCGCCTTTTTCATCCACAAAGCGCACGCGGTCCGCGTCGCCGTCGTAAGCCACTCCCAGATCGGCCCCCACCTCCACCACCTTCTTCTTGAGGTCTTCCATTGTGGACTCGTCCAGCGGGTTGGCCTCGTGGTTCGGGAAGGTGCCGTCCAGGTCCCAGTAGAGCGGCACCACGTCCGCGCGCAGCCGCTCCGTCAGCTTCGGGACCACATAACCGCCCATGCCGTTGCCGGTGTCTATGACCAGCTTCAGCCCGCTGAAGTCGTCAACTCCGGCCGCCTGGATGACAGCCTCGATGTAATCGTCCAGCAGGTCGCGCTGGCCCAGCAC
>JBBFLP010000009.1:18968-26135 GCA_037478975.1 Armatimonadota bacterium | reverse complement strand
ATACCACGCCCTTGTTCTTATATGCCGCCGCCAGATCCTTGATGCGCTTCTCGTAGTCGCGGGAGACGGGGCACGCGTGCGAAACCCAAACCAGCGCTACCGCCTTGGTACTGCTTTTCTTGAGCGTTTCGGAAAGGGAGACCTCGCCCTCGCCGGTCAGGTTCTTCAACTTGAAGTCAGGGGCCTTGTCTCCAGGCTTCAGGTCCGCGATGCCCTCGGTGCGCGGCCGGTAAGCCGGTGCGGCATTCGCCTGGAGGTCACGGATGGCCGCCACCAGATCCTCCCCGTGGGAGCGCACGTTCACGCTATCAAAGCGCTTCGCGATCTTGCCGGAGGGGTCCACGATGAACGTCACGCGGTTAGAGACCCCTGCAGGGCCCAGAACGCCATAGGCGCGGGAGACCTCTTTCTCCGTATCAGCCAGCAGGGTATGGGTGAACCCTTCAGCCTCGCAGAAGGCCGCCTTGCTGGCCGAGTCCTGCACGCTGATGGCAAACGCCTTCGCGTTCATCTCCCGCAACTGGGCGTCCACCGCTGAGATGGAACGGTTCTCCAGCGTGCAGCCCGGTGTCTTATCCACGGGATAAAACGCCAGAGCCACCCACTTGCCGCGGTAGTCCGAAAGCCGGTGGACCTTCCCATCCTGATCCGGAAGAGAGAAGTCGGGAGCCGCGGATCCTTCCGCAAGCGCCGAACCATGATTGGCCGCAATCACTCCCACCGCCGCCAGCGCGGCGAGCAGGACACCAATGCCGATCTTTCGAGCTATCTTCCCTGCCATTGCCAAACCTCCGTTCCGGTCCCTGAGACCACTCGGTGCCAGCGGCTGTGAAGCGCGCCGGCGAGTTCCTTCGTCAATCCTGAAACGCGAACCGGATGCAACAGGGTTCCCGGACGGGAGATCTGGCCGGCTCCGGGAGAGGTCAGGTATCCCGCACGATCCCGGCGAGGGTATGCCAGTCCTTCAGTGATAGCTCGCCGTCCGCGGCGGGGGCGACCCCCGTGATGTGCGAAGGCTCTTTGACTCCCACAATGGCGGATGTCACCGCCGGATGAGTCAGAACCCAGCGCACGGAAAGCTGCGGGATATCCAGCCCGTAGCTCTCTGCGATGGGCCGCGCCTGCTCCAGGCGGTCCAGAATGCGCGCGAACCGCTCGCCCTGAAAGCGGGGATTGTTCGCGCGGGAGTCCTGGAAGACGTGATCTTTGCTGTACTTGCCCGATAGCAGCCCGCGCGCCAGCGTGGAGTAGGTGATGACACCGATCCGCTCCGTCTGACAGTAGGGGAGCTCCTCCGCCTCCACCTGCCGGTCCAGCAGATTGTACAGAGGCTGCAGGCAGGAGATCTCGAAATACCGGCCGTAAGCCCTCATCTGCTCCACATTCAGGTTGCTGACGCCGAACCACCGGACTTTGCCCTCTTTTTTCAGGCGATGAAGGGCTGCCGCCACCTCGTCCGGACGGGTCAGCGGATCCCAGGCGTGGATCTGATACAGATCTATGCGGTCCGTCTTCAGCCTCTTGAGGGAAGCCTCACAGGCGCGCAGGATGTAGTCATAGGATGTGTCGGGGTAGCGATCCTCCGTCTCAAAGTTCCAGTAGAACTTTGTAGCAAGCACGAAGCGGTCCCTGAGCTTCTCCGCGGCCAGAAAATTCCCCAGTTCCGTCTCAGCGTAGCCATCCCCGTATGCGTCTGCCGTATCTATGAAATTCACTCCCCAGTCAAGGGCTGCACGTATGGCCGCCCTCCAGGGCTCCAGTGCCACGTCTCCCCAGAACCGGGGAGACAGCTGCCAGCATCCGAAACAGATGCGGGAGACGATGAGATCGGTGTCGCCAAGCTGACGGTACTGCATTCGCTTCCTCCTGTAAAAAGCCGCGACGTTGTATCCCGCCGGGGCTCAATGCGGCAAGGACGCGCGCGGCGCGGTCATGGTAAAAGACGGAGAGCCATGCTGATCACAAGCACAAAACAGCTCGCCGGATTCTGCAACGATGTGTCCGGAGCGCGTCAGCTGTTCGTGGACACGGAGTTTGTGCGCGAGGAGACCTACTATCCCCAGCTTGAGCTGGTCCAAGTGATGGCAGACGGGCAAATCGGCCTGGTGGACGTGCGCGCCACGGGCAATCTGGGGCCGCTTTTGGAGATGCTGGAGGATCCCTCCATCGAGAAGGTGTTCCACGCCGCACAGCAGGACCTGGAGCTGTTCTACCAGTGCGCCGGGCGGCCGGTGCGCCACGTCTTCGACACCCAGATCGCGGCAGCAATGGTGGGGCTGGGTGAGCAGGTGGGTTACGGTCAGCTTGTGAAGACACTGACCGGCGTGTCGCTCATCAAGACACAGGCTTACACGGCCTGGAACACCCGCCCGTTCACCCCGGCGCAGCTGGAGTATGCCGCGGACGACGTCCGGCATCTGCCGGCCGTGACTCAGGCGCTCAAAGAGAGGCTGGAGGATCTGGGACGCGCGGACTGGGCGCGCGAGGAGTGCCAGCGGCTGGAGGAGAAGGCGCAGAAGCCGGAGTGCCCGGCGGAAGAGCTGTATCTGCGCGTCTCAGGCGTCGAGCGCTTGAGTCCGAAAGAACTGAACGTGCTGCGGGCGCTCGCCATCTGGCGCGACGAGACCGCGCGGCGCAGGAACATTCCTCCTCAGAAGCTGCTGAAGGACAACTCGCTGGTGAACCTTGCGCGCCAGCAGCCGGTGACCCTGGCCGAGATCCGGGATCTGCGGGGGTTCCCCGCCGGTGTGGCCGACCGTCACGGTGCGGAGATCGCGCGGACGGTGGCGGAGGCGCTGAAACTCCCGAAAGAGCAGTGGCCCCGCCGTCTGCCGGTGCGGGAGGTGGACGCATCTACCCAGGCGCTGGTGAACATTCTGGCCACCTTCCTGCGCATCCGGGCTCAGGAACAGCAGATCGCCTGGGGCCTCCTGGCCACCGCACGGGACCTGGAAGAGCTGGTGGAGCGGACCCCGGGTGTGAGCAAAGGCGATCTTCCGATCCTGGACGGCTGGCGCTACGAGCTGGCGGGACGGGATCTGCTCCGTCTGCTGGCCGGCGAGATCTCCCTGACCGTGGATCCTGTAACAGCCCGGCCGGTGGCCCGCGAGACCTTGCCTCCTCCCGGAGATATCAGCCCGGAAGATCCGAGGAGCCCGTAAGGAACTCATCCACGGCCCGCGCGGCCTGCCGCCCTTCGTGGATGGCCCAGACCACCAGACTCTGACCCCGGCGCATGTCGCCCGCTGCGAACACCTTCGGGACGTTCGTGGCATAGCGTCCGTATTCGGCTTTCGCATTGGAGCGCTCGTCGCGCTCGATGCCCAGTTCCTGAAGGATGACATCCTCCGGCCCCGTGAAGCCCATCGCCAGCAGAACCAGTTCCGCGGGGATAGTGCGCTCCGAGCCGGGCACAGGGACGGGAACGCGCCTGCCGTTCTCCTGCCGCCACTCCACATCCACCACTTCCACATGGGACACGTGGCCGGAGGGGTCTCCGAGGAACCGCTTGACCGTCACCAGGTAGCGGCGGGGATCATCGCCGAACACCGCAGCTGCCTCTTCCTGACCGTAGTCCAGGCGGTAGACACGCGGCCACTCCGGCCAGGGGTTGCTTTCGGATCGCTCCAGGGGCGGGCGGGGCATGATCTCCAGCTGGACCAGACTGCGGCAGCCATGCCGGACCGCCGTGGCCACGCAGTCGGTCCCCGTGTCGCCTCCCCCAATGACCACCACATTGCGATCCTGCGCCGAAATGAACGCCGGCGAAGGCCGGCCGTCCAGCAGGCGGCGCGTGTTCTCGCGCAGGAATTCCATGGCGAAGTGGATGCCCTCCAGCGAGCGCCCCTCCACATTCAGATCGCGCGGGCGGGTGGCTCCGCAGCAGAGCAGAACGGCGTCGCTGGTCTCCAGCAGCCGGGCGGCCGGCAGATCTCTGCCGATCTCCACACCTGTCACAAAACGCACCCCCTCCTCCGCCATCAGGTCTATGCGCCGCTGGACGATCTTTTTATCCAGCTTCATGTTCGGGATGCCATACATCAGCAGGCCGCCGATGCGGTCATCCCGCTCATAGACGGTGACCTCATGCCCGGCGCTGTTCAACTCTGCCGCGGCGGCCAGCCCCGCCGGTCCGGAACCGACAATGGACACCTTCTTGCCCGTCCTGAGGCGAGGCGGGCGCGGCGTGACCCATCCTTCCTCGAAAGCGCGATCAATGATGGCGCACTCGATGGACTTGATGGTCACCGGCGGCTCGTTGATCCCCAGCACGCAGGAGCCCTCGCACGGGGCGGGGCAGACGCGGCCGGTGAACTCGGGGAAGTTGTTCGTCAAAAGCAGCCGCTCAAGCGCCTCCCGCCACTTGCCCCGGTAGACCAGGTCATTCCATTCGGGAATCAGGTTATGGATGGGACAGCCGGATGCGGCGCCGGAGAGAACGACCCCCGTCTGGCAGAACGGCGTCCCGCAGTCCATGCAGCGCGCGCCCTGCCGCTGCAGGCGATCCTCGGCCATGTGCTCGTGGAACTCCAGCCAGTGCGAAATGCGCTGCGCCGGCGATGCCTCGGGCGGAGTCTCCCTCGGGTATTCCTTGAATCCTGTCGGTTTGCCCATTCAAGCGCTCCTTACTCAGTTTCCACCGATGCGCGCCAGATCCCGCGCGTTCGCCTCGAAAGCCGCCATGACAGCCTCTTCTCCGGAGAGACCTTTCCGCTCCATCTCCTCCATCTTCTCCAGCATCCGGCGATAGTCTCTGGGCAGCACCTTGACGAACTGCGGAACAGCCTCGTCCCAGCGCCGCAGGATGCGTCTGGCCAGCGCGCTGCCGGTCAGGGCTCCGTGGCGCTCGACCAGCCTCCGCAACTGCTCGATCTCGACGTCGTCGGTCAGCTCGAAGAGGTCCACCATGTCCGTGTTACAGCGCGATTCGAAGTCGCCAGCCGGATCCAACACATAGGCGATCCCGCCGGACATACCGGCCGCGAAGTTGCGTCCTGTAGGACCCAGGACCACCACGCGTCCGCCGGTCATGTACTCGCACCCGTGGTCTCCGACAGCCTCCACCACTGCGGTCACACCACTGTTGCGCACGCAGAACCGCTCGCCGGCAGCGCCGCACACGTAAGCCTCGCCGGAGGTGGCCCCGTAGAAGGCCACGTTGCCGATGATGATATTCTCTTCGGCGGCGAAGGGCGACTGGCGGGGAGGATACACGATGATGCGTCCTCCGCACAGACCCTTGCCCAGGTAGTCGTTGGCGTCCCCTTCCAGCTCCAGTGTGATGCCGCGCGGCACGAAAGCTCCGAAGCTCTGGCCCGCCGACCCTGTGAACTTCAGGTGGATGGTCCCATCGGGGAGGCCATCAGGCCCGTACAGGCGGGTCACCTCGCTGCCCAGGATGGTTCCCACCACCCGGTCCGTGTTCCTGATGGGGACTGAGGCGATGACCTGCTTTCCGCTTTCCAGGGCCGGCCTGCAGATCTCCAGCAGCCTGCGGCGGTCAAGGGACCGGTCCAGACCGTGGTCCTGCTCCTCGCGCTTGTACTGTCCCTCCAGAGGCATCCCTTCCGGCCGGTGCAGGATGCGGGAGAGATCCAGCCCGCGCGCCTTCCAGTGCTCCACGGCATCGTCCATCACCAGCAGGTCCGACCGGCCCACCATCTCGTTCACCGTCCGGAAGCCCAGCTGCGCCATGATCTCCCGCAACTCCATGGCCACGAAGCGCATGTAGTTCTCCACGTGCTCCGGCTGGCCCTGGAACTTGCGGCGCAGCTCGGGATCCTGCGTCGCCACCCCCACCGGGCAGGTGTTCTTGTGGCAGACGCGCATCATGACGCATCCGATTGCCACCAGCGGGGACGTCGCGAACCCGAACTCCTCGGCTCCCAGCAGCGCGGCGATCGCCACATCCCGCCCTGTGCGCAGCTGCCCGTCCGTCTCCACTGCGATGCGGGTCCGCAGACCGTTCAAGACCAGGGTCTGGTGCGTCTCCGCAAGCCCCAGTTCCCATGGCACTCCGGCGTGCTTGATGCTGGAAAGAGGGGATGCTCCCGTCCCGCCATCATATCCACTGATCAGCACCACATCCGCGTGAGCCTTGGCCACCCCGGCGGCGATGGTGCCGACGCCCACCTCGGAGACCAGCTTCACGCTGATCCGCGCCCGCGGGTTGGCGTTCTTGAGGTCGTGGATGAGCTCCGCGAGATCCTCGATGGAATAGATGTCGTGGTGGGGAGGCGGAGAGATCAGTCCCACTCCCGGTGTCGAGAAGCGGACCTTTGCGATCCAGGGGTAGACCTTGTGACCCGGAAGCTGGCCGCCCTCGCCGGGCTTGGCTCCCTGCGCCATCTTGATCTGGATCTCCTGGGCGCTCATCAGATAATGGCTGGTAACCCCGAACCGCCCCGATGCCACCTGCTTGATGGCGCTGCATTTGGAGTCACCATTCGGAAGAGGCCGGTAGCGCTCCGGATCCTCGCCGCCTTCGCCCGTGTTGCTCTTGCCGCCCAGCCGGTTCATGGCGATGGCCAGCGTCTCGTGCGCCTCCTTGCTGATGGACCCGTAGGACATGGCGCCCGTCTTGAAACGCCGGACGATGGACTCCACCGGCTCTACCTCGTCCAGCGGAACCGGCGTAGTGTCCTCCCGGAACTTCAGCAGCCCCCGCAGGGTGCAGTAGTGCCGGGACTGATCGTTCACGGCGCGGGAGAACTCGCGGAACAGCTCGTAATCGCCGGTGCGGACGGCTCTCTGCATCTTGTGGATGGTTTCCGGGTTGAAAAGGTGATACTCCCCGTCGCTGCGCCACTGATACAGCCCGCCCGACTCCAGAGGCCGGTCCGCCGGAGCGCGCTCGGTGAAGGCGTTATGGTGACGCGCCAGCGCCTCCTGTGCAATGACTTCCGCACCCACTCCTTCAACCCGGGAAGCCGTCCCGGTGAAGTAGCGCTCGACGAAATCCTCCTTCAGCCCCACCGCCTCGAAGATCTGAGCTCCCCGATAGCTCTGGATCGTGGAGATGCCCATCTTGGACATCGTCTTGACGATGCCCTTCGTGAGCGCCTTGACGTAGTTCTTCTCCGCGGTGGCGTAGTCCACGCCCTCTCGCACCAGACCGTTTGCGATGAGGTCCGCCAGCGTCTCGAAGGCCAGATAGGGATTGATGGC
>JBBFLP010000009.1:2049-18868 GCA_037478975.1 Armatimonadota bacterium | reverse complement strand
CCGGACGCCGGGAAGAGCATCGGCAGGGTGACCGCCCGGAATCCCTCCTCCCGCACGCTTCGCAGAGTCTCCAGCCGGGAATTCGTGAGGATGGGCGAGTCGAGCTCCAGCAGCCGGAAGCTGCCTGCTCCAGGCTTCAGCAGGTTCCCCTCCGAGCCAACCAGCATCGTGGTGCTGGTGACGATCTCCTCGCGGATGGCATCCAGCGGAGGATTGGTGACCTGCGCAAACAGCTGCTTGAAGTAGTTGTAAAGCAGATACGGACGGTCGGAAAGCGCTGCGAGCGGGGTATCCGTTCCCATAGACCCGATGGGCTCCACTCCGTCCTCACCCATGGGAGCCATCAGGAAGCGAAGGTCCTCCCACGTGTATCCGAACGCCCTCTGACGCTGAAGCAGCGGAAGCTGCGGTTCCGGGTGCGCTGCGGTCTTCTGCTCCGGCAGGTTGTGGAAGGAGATCAGGTTCTGCGCCAGCCACTCCCGGTACGGATGCTCGCTTGCGATGGCGGCCTTCAGCTCCTCGTCCGCAACAATCCGTCCCTCGCGGGTGTCCACAAGAAACATCCGCCCCGGCTGCAGACGGCCCTTCAGGACCACCTTCTGCGGGTCCACATCCAGCACGCCGACCTCGGATGCCATTATGACCCGGCCGTCGTCGGTAACGTAGTAGCGGGAAGGGCGGAGTCCGTTGCGGTCCAGTACCGCCCCGATCTGCACCCCGTCCGTGAACGCGATGGAGGCCGGACCGTCCCATGGCTCCATAAGGCAGCTGTGGAAGCGGTAGAAGTCGCGCCGCTTCCGGTCCATCCGGCTGTCCTTCTCCCACGGCTCCGGGATCATCATCATGACGGCGTGCGGCAGCGAGCGCCCGGTAAGGGTAAGGAACTCCAGCACATTGTCGAACATGGCGGAGTCGCTGCCGTCCTCGTCTATGACGGGCATCACACTGGCAAGGCGCTCTCCGAAGATGTCCGACTCGCACAGCGCCTGCCGTGCCCGCATGGCGTTCACATTGCCCCGCAGAGTATTGATCTCGCCGTTGTGCGCCACCATCCGGTAGGGATGCGAGCGCTCCCAGTTGGGGAACGTGTTGGTGCTGAAGCGGGAGTGCACCAGCGCAAGCGCGCTCTGCACGCGCGGGTCGAGCAGTTCGGGATAGTAGCTCTCCACCTGCTCGCTCATCAGCATCCCTTTGTAGACAATGGTGCGCGTGGAGAGACTGGCCACGTAGAAGCCCGGCGACGGCTGACCCGGCGAGCGAAGCGCGTTCTCGGCGCGCCGCCGGATGACATAGAGGACTCGCTCGAATGCCAGATCATCGCTGCCGATGCCGGAACGCAGGCCGACGAAGATCTGCCGCACCAGAGGCTCTCCGGCGACAGCAGTGGCCCCCAGCGAGGAGTTGTCCACTGGCACTGTGCGCCAGCCCAGCACCTCCTGCCCCTCTTCGCGGATGATCTCCTCCAGAGTCTGCTCGCATCGTCTCTGCGCCTCGGGATCCCGGGGCAGGAAGACCATCCCCACCCCGTAGCGCCCCGGGCCGGGCAGGGAGATGCCGCAGTCCGCCGCAGCTGCGGCGAAGAACTCGTGAGGGATCTGCAGGAGGATGCCCGCCCCGTCGCCGGTGTTCGACTCACATCCGCAGGCGCCCCGGTGGCTGAGGTTGCGCAGCACCGTCAGGGCGTCGCGAACGATGGCGTGGCTCGCCTGGCCGCGCATATGCACGATAAAACCGACCCCGCAGCTATCCTTCTCGTATGCGGGATCATACAGACCCTGTTTCGGTGGATGAGCCATAGTTGTTGTCCGAAAGACCTTTCCAGCTTTGTGGCGCGTGGCACTGGACCAGACCATCCAGTACCGGAGCCGGACGGACTTCTGTTGTAGGGAGACCGCCCGCTCCTGCGCGGAGTTGCTTGCATCTGGGATCTGCGCGGCGGTGCGCTGGGAGGGAAGACGGCTACTGCGGCCACCGGAGAGCCACTCCCCTGAGAAAAAACGTGTGAGAGTCAGCGGCCTGCGCGGACCACAATCCGCCGGCCCCGGGCAACATCGCCCTGAGAGGTCAGCAATGAAGGAAGCGCCGCCAGCATGCGCCTCCACGCGCTTCCGGCATCCCGCCGGCGCCTGAGCGGCAGCTTTGTTGCTATTATATTACCCCTCCCGCGCCTCGGATGCAAGAGGGAGATGTGCAGAAAGGGATGGAGAAGCGCTCACTCTCCCGCGCGGAAGATTGACAAGCGCTCCAGCCTGTTATTTCTCGTAAAACCTGTAAGCAAACCGTCCGTTCGGTGCGGCGTCGCCGTGCTCCGTGAAGACAATGGGGTCACCGGTGAGCTGGCAGTTATCTGCCCACTTGAAACGGATGTCCACCTTCCGGCCCTTTTGCAGCCCCAGGAGGCGGCGGGGAATGGCCAGCTCCATCTCGTTCCCGCTCACCCGGTAGCTCACCTCTCCCACCTTCTCCCACTCCCACCGTCTGCCGCGGCTTCGATCCAGTGTAGAGGTGCGGGTCCCGGGCGGGACACGGTTGACGACGAAGTCGAACCCCTCCCAGCCCGTGCGGGCACTTCCGTCCGCGTCAATGAACAGCAGCATCCATTCCGGGTCCGTGCGCGGGGTCAGCGGCTGGCGGGCGCGAACGTAGAAATACAGGTTCTCCGCGTCGCGCGCCACCTTTGCCGCCACGATGTCATTGCGGCCGGTGGTGTCCACATACGGTCCGGCATCTCCCCAGCCGGGATGATCCCTGTGCGCCGTGTCGCCGATATCGTCACGGTACTCCGGGGTCACATCCCGCCAGTCATTGAACCGTCCATCAATCCGGATGGTCTTCTCCGGCCCGGCGGGCGGCGCAGGGCGGGCGCCCTTGTAGCGCCGGATGAAGTCCACCATCTGATAGTAGTAGTGGTCGCCGTGCCCGCCGCGCATGGGCTCGATGTCCCGGCTATACTCCTGATTGAACTGATCCACGAACATCACCGGCAGGTCCACGCCCGCGAAGCTGTTCAGCCGCAGGGCCACCCACTCATTCCAGCCCGTGATGAACACCAGCTGCGGATCCACCTCCAGAGCCCGCCTCCACTGTTCGGCAAAGTTGAGTCCCAGGTTGACGGCTCCTGGCCGCGTGTCCTTCCGCCCTCCGTGCCAGCTCCTGCCCGCGGCGTCCGGCTCGCTCATCGCCGCCAGGCGCTGCGCATTCTGGGCGTTCTGCGCCACTCCCACCGTCATCATCTCAGCCTCACCCTCCGAGTTGCGGAACACGTGCTGCGGGTAGACCTCCAGCCACCCCCACTGATCCGGCCCCGTCGGTCCGCTGAAGTAGCTGGGAATAGGCTTGCGGAAGGTAAAGAAGTCCCGGATCTCCCCGTCGAAGAACGCCGGATCCGCCAGGATGAGGGGCTTACCCTTCCACTGGAACCACAAGTCGCGGAATCGCCCCGGCCCGTACAGCGTCTCGTAAACCTCCTTGACCACCTTTGAGGGGTCCCCGAAAGGGCAGAGGAACGCGATCTGCGGCGTGGGATTGCCGAGCGAACGCACCTCGGACCAGGCTTCGCAAAGCGCCAGGTAGCTTTTCGGATAGCTGAACTGATTGGTGCAGTCGAAGACTACGGCGTCCACCCCGGCGTCAGCGAGCATCTGCGCGTGCTTGCGGTAGACCCACTTATCATCGGAAAGATAGTAGCCGAACAGTGGCTCGCCCCAGTGATGGAACGAGTTTTCCGGACCCCAGGGTGGGCTGGAGGGATTATCAAGCGCCCCGGGATGCTCCGCCAGTATCTTCGAGATGTTCCACGGTCCGCTCTGCCCGTGTTCGCCCATCCACAGGAAATAGAAGATGACCACTGTCCGGTCGCGCGGCGCGGGAGCCTCTCCGCCCCGGATGACCGTGCGCCCCAGGCCGTCGGTGGCATCCCAGGTATCCGGCTGCCGGTCCCAGACGGGTGCGGCGCAGCAGGCTGCCGCGAAGGTCAGAAGAATAACCCCTGCAGCTGTTGTCAGGACGCTTTGCACGAGATGCGCTCCTTTCGTGCTCGCTGCCGGGATCAATGCGAATCCTCGCGCCCCTGGGTGCCTCACTCGTCTCCCAGGCGGAGCGGTGGCAGTTGCTCCCCGGCAGGATAGGTTATCACCGTGAAACCCGCTTCATACTCCGTGAACCGGCGGAAAACAGCCGTGCCCGTGCGGGGATTGATGGAGCCGTCCTGGCTGCACAGCTCCACCCCGTAGTCCCCGGCCGGAACCTGAATGATTCCGTCCCGGTTCGGGTAACAGGTCACCGTGTAACGCGACCCGTCTGTCCCGGTCAGGATGAGAACGGCTCCTCCCGCGTAGTCCGTGTAGATCCGGATCGTGGGGGTCTCTACCTTGCTGGGACGTTCTTCGAAGATCCCTGAAGATGTCAGAGCCGGAGCCGGGGTCTCATCCGGGCTGGCAGCCTGTTGCTGCTGGGGCGTCCGGAAGAGGGATGCAATGACCAGCAGCAGGACCAGGAGCGCCCCAAGACCAATAGCTGCCGCGATGGCGGCAATCACTCCGGAGGATGGTTGCTGCTGCGGCGATGGTGCCCACAGTTGTCCCATCTGCGTCCGGCCGTCTGTCGCTCCCGGCGGAGTCACGGGCTGCCCGGTAGGGGTGAACTGTGTGCGGTAGGCGTGCCCGCACCGCGCGCAGAGCTGCGCCTGCAGCTCAGCAGGCTGGCCGCACTCCGGGCAAATCTTGTACGGTTGCTGGTTCATGGTCCCTGCCCCCTTTCACTCCCGGAGAGAAATGCCCCGCGCATCGAGCGGGATCTCCCCTGTAAGAATGAGGATTCCCTCGATAAGCCCCCAGATCACCGCTCCGTACAGGGTGAGAAAGCAGGTAAGAGGACTGATCAGCGTCAGCACAAGCTGGATCGCCCCGATGGTGTGATATCCCAGATAAAACCGGTGGGCTCCGGTCCATCCGATGAGTATCCCCATGAGACCCGCCGCGAGCCTGGATTTCTGCTGGTAACAGGCTCCGCCTGCATACAATCCGCCGGGAGGCTGCGCCGGGGAGCCCGGTGGCACAAACTGCGACCGGAAGACGTGCCCGCACCGGGCGCAGACCCGGTCGGCCAGTTGGGCCGACGCTCCGCACTGCGGGCAGGTCTTGAAGTAGGATGTCTGCATGATCCGTCCTCTCGCGCCACGGTGACGGGTTTACGGTACCGCCAGAGCAAGAAAGAACCACACACCCCCAAGGACTGTGCCGATGATGCCGCATATCATCCCAGCCTGAGTCATATCGTGTCCCGCCCGGTCCATCCGTCCGGCGTTGATCTCATTCAGATCCGACGAGCCCATCAGCCAGGCGGCAAGCGCCAGGGGAACACAACACAGGAGACCAAGGATACCCAGAATCAGAATGGTTTCGCCTCTGTGAGGCCGGACGAACACACCAGGCGGCCTGGCACCCGTAGAGTCCGGGGGCGGCTGGGGCTGGTAAGAACTCTGCTGGGGGAAAGTTTGAAACGGCGGCGGCGCCCCGCCCATCACCACCTGAGTCTGGTGGATCCCCGGCTGACCCGCCGGAGGCGCGCCGCCCATCACAGCCTGCGTCTGATGAAACGGTTGTTGCCCCGGAGGCGGCGGACCGGCCCAAGTGGCTCCACCAGACGCCGGAGCAGACGGCTGCTGCGGCGTAGCGGGCGCCTTTCCCGTCAGCAGGTGAGAAGTCATCTGAGAGGCGCTCTGGAACCGCGCCGCCGGATCCTTGGCCAGAGCCCGCAGAACGAAAGACTGCCAGAACGGCGACACCCCCGCCATCGGAGGCGGATCCTCGAAGGCGATCTTGTGCGTCACCGCCGTGATCGTCGGCCCGTCGAACGGCTTGCGCCCCGTCAGGCACTCATAAAGCACAACGCCCACCGAGAACAGGTCGCTACGGGCGTCCACCGGCTTCCCCAGCACCTGCTCCGGGGACATATACGCAGGGCTTCCGAGCACCTGACCCGTCTGGGTCAGAGTGGAATCCTGCATCAGCCGGGCGATGCCGAAGTCCATCAGCTTGAGGGTGTCATCCCGGCTCAGCACGATGTTGTCCGGCTTGATGTCCCGATGGACGATCCCCCGCGCGTGCGCCAGCTCCAGCGCGGAGAGCAGCTGCTCCGCGATGCGGCGCACCCGCTGTTCGGGAAGATGATGTTCGAAGCTCAGAACATCGCGGAGGGTGGTCCCTTCGCACAGCTCCATCACCAGGTAGGGCCGGCCCTGGTCCTCGCCCATATCGAACACCTGGGCGATGTTGGGATGGAGAAGAGATCCTGCGGCTTTTCCCTCGCGCAGAAACCGCTCCAGCGCCTGGCGGCGCTCCGCAGGAGGTGTGTTCTGCGCGACGGAAAGGACCTTTACGGCGACGGCGCGTCCGAGCTGCGGGTCGCGGGCCTCATACACGATTCCCATCGCTCCCCGCCCCAGCTCCCGGACGATCTGGTAACGGCCGATCTGTGAGCTCATTCAGTCTCCCCCGGGGTAGGCGCGCTAGCCTGCGCCGCCCCTGCTCCGGGCTCCCTCGTCTCTATGGTAAAGCATGCGGCCGCCCCTGTAAAGGGCCCGCCCCGGCCGGCGCCGTCCTGTCGCCCCTTTCTGCGAAGATCAGCCGAATGTGAGCATCCCGAAGAACTGGGGCGCGTGAAAGTCCGGGCTCGGCAGGCCTATCGGGGACCAGCTTCCGTAGTGCGGATGCGAGTTGATCTCCGCGCACTTGTAGAAGTTCGCCCGCCAAGTCACTCCCGGGGCCGGACGCCGCACCGGTCCGTATTTCTCCAGCATCGCAAACGGCACCCGGTACTCCACCACCCACGTCAGAGGGCCCTCAATCTCCGGATCCACGACGGCTGGCAGGGTGGTGGCCACATGCAGCAGTTTCGCATCCTCTTCGCTGACCGGCACCACGTTCTCGTTCCGGCCGGTCTGGTAGCTAAAGTAGAGCACCCCTCCGCAGTTGGACTCGATGTTGAAATAAGAGCGTCCTGCATCCGGCGCCGGATTGAAGAACATCTCCACGCACGCATCCTGACAGACCAGGTCGCAGTAGCGGGTATGGATGCTGCGCACGTAGCGGTCCTGGACCCGGAAGATGACGTACAGATAGTCCGCCGTATACTGGAGCTTCACCTGGGTGACAGGTTTATGGCCGTTCTTATCCCAGACGTATTGATCTATCAGTAGAGGGAACACATCCCTCCACTGCTCCTTCTCCCAGCGGGCGTCGGGCACAAAATCTTCCATCGCCGGGGGCACGGTGTGGCTGCGGGGTTCGCTCATCTTACTGGCCGCCTCCTGAACGGTGGTCTTACGGGAGGCATTACGCCAAAGGAGCGGCACTTCCCTGCCGCAGGTAAGCAGCAGCGCCGTGTTGAAACCCTACCGCGGACATTCTGCAACGGGAGGAGCCTGTTCCCATGCCCCGCATCACAGTGATCGGAAGCTCCAACACGGACATGATCGTCTCCGTTGATCATCTGCCCGCGCCCGGCGAGACGGTCATCGGCGGAGCGTTCTCCATGGTCGCCGGCGGCAAAGGGGCCAATCAGGCCGTGGCCGCCACACGCCTCGGGGCGCAGGTCGCCTTTGTCGCCTGTCTGGGGGAGGATACGTTCGGGGAGCAGGCGGTTGCGGGCTTCCGGGCGGAGGGCATAGATACCTCCCACATCGTCCGCACGCCGGAGGCTCCCTCGGGAGTGGCGCTGATCTTCGTGGACCGCCAGGGCGAAAATGTTATCGCCGTGGCTCCCGGCTCAAACGCGCTGCTGACACCGGATGATGTGCGGAGTGCTGCGGAGGCCATCCGCTGCGCGGACGTGGTACTGGCTCAGCTGGAAGTACCGCTTGAAGCGGTGGCAACGGCCGCCGAAATCGCCGCAGAAGCCGGCGTTCCGTTCCTTCTGAACCCCGCTCCGGCCCGGGAGTTGCCGCCGGAGCTGCTTGGAAAGGCCGCCATCCTGACACCGAACGAAACCGAGGCGGCGCTGCTCGCAGGCGCGACGGGTGACAGACAGTCCCCGGAAGAGGTAGGACGTCTTCTGCTGGAAAAAGGAGTGGGCGCCGTGGTGATGACTCTGGGCGCGAGGGGCGCTCTGGCGGTCACACCCCAATCTGTGGAATGGATCCCCGCCCCTCAGGTGAAGGCGGTGGACACCACCGCCGCCGGGGACTGCTTCAGCGCCGCGTTGGCGGTGGGTGTGGCCGAAGGGATGTCCATTCCTGAGGCGGCGCGCTTCGCAGCCAGGGCAGCTGCCATCTCGGTCACGCGTGCGGGCGCGCAACCCTCCCTTCCCACGCGCGAAGAGGTGGAGAGATCAGGCGGCTGAGGTTCCTTTGCCGGAAGCCTGCCTTCCGCCGTCCCGGGTTCCGGAGGTGAATGCGCCTGCCGCAGCGATCACAGCGGCGAC
This sequence comes from Armatimonadota bacterium, assembly GCA_037478975.1. Taxonomy (GTDB): domain Bacteria; phylum Armatimonadota; class UBA5829; order DSUL01; family DSUL01; genus CALCJH01. Next base: position 10,447 of record JBBFLP010000009.1, on the reverse strand, counting down.
CGCACAGCTGGACCTGGCGCCCTCGACCAGCGCCCCTGCCGAGTGAGCGCCCCGGTCCAGCACAGTGGTGAACACGGCTCCGGATACTCCCACGCCGAGCGCGAATCCCAGATTCCTGGCCACCGCCAGCACACCGGAGGCGATGCCCTGACGGTTGCGGGGCGCGGAGCCCATCAGAGCGCTGTTGTTCGGCGAGGTGAACAACCCTGCTCCCAATCCCACCAGCATTAGCGACGCGGCGACGACAGCCAGCCCCTGCCCCGGTCCGGCCCAGGCAAGCAGAGCCAGCCCCAGCGATACCAGGATCATCCCGGCTGTGGCCGGAATGCGGGAGCCGATCCGGTCCGAAAGCGTGCCGCTCAGCGGAGCGGTGAACGCCATGACCAGCGGCTGCGCGGTCATCAACAGGCCGGCATGCCCCACGGAGAGTCCCCGTCCCTCGATCAGCAGGAACGGAAGCACAAACGTCATGCTGGAGATGGACATATAGTTCATCAGAGCGCTGGCGGCGGAGGCGCTGAACAGACGCTCCGAGAACAGGGACAGATCCAGCATGGGATGACGGGAGGCGCGCTCGATACGGAGGAACAGCCCGAATCCGGTGGCGGAGACCACCATCAGGACCAGCAGTCCGGGCGAGGCCCAGCCCCAGTCATGCCCCCGGTTCAGGGCCAGAAGAAGCACCACCAGCGAGCAGGTGAACGCCGCCGCGCCCGGCAGGTCGAAGCTTTCTCCGGCCGCCCCGCCGTCCTCGCGGGGCACGCGGCGCATCCCGAGAGCCAGAGCCGCCAATCCCACCGGCACGTTGACGAAATAGACCGCCCGCCACGAGAATGCCTGCGCCAGCGCCCCGCCCACGGAAGGGCCGGCCGTAAGGCCCAGATAGGTCATGGTGGCCTGCAGACCCAGAACTTGCCCGCGGCGGGTTGCGGGAAAGGCGCGCGTCAGGATGGCGGGACCGTTCGCGAAAAGCATCGCAGCGCCCACGCCCTGAAGGGCGCGTCCGGCCACAAGAAGCGGCAGGCTGGAAGCTGCCCCGCACATCACGGAAGCCGCCACGAACAGGCCCATCCCTGAAAGGTAGACACGGCCGTGACCGAAGATATCGCCCAGCCGTCCGAATCCCAGCAGGCTCCCGCTGACGACGAGCAGATATACGGTCACCACCCACTGGACCGATGCGACCCCCGCCCCGAAATCCCTGGCCACCACCGGAAGGACGGTGTTGACGACGCTGCCGTCCAGCGCCGACATGAACGTCCCCGCGCCGATGGCAAGCAGCACGCCCCACCGGGCGGCAGGCTGATCCCTCGCTATCCCGCCAGCGTCACGCGTCTCAGATGTGTGGTCCGGATTCAATGCAGCCCAGAGGATACCATCTTCTCTTGCGGAGCGGCACGCTCCGGTTTCTTGCGGGAAGTCTTACGAGATCCACCCTCTTACTGAAGAAGCCCCGGCAAAGAAATCTCCCCGGCCGGTCTGGACCGGCCGGGGAGCGAATGGAGGGTGGGAAGCTTTCGACGCTATTATAACGCCTCTTTCAAGTTCCCTGCAATATATCCGCGGAAAAAATCACAACTTTTTTATAGATGCTATAGTGCCGCTGTGGCCGACGAACCTGGAACGCACAAAGCCCCGTTGCGCTTCCGCGCAACGGGGCTCACGTCAGCTATCCTGCCTTACCGGCTTGACCGGAGGCTTACTCCCTGTTCTTGAAATAATCCGCGTTGATCTGGATGTACTGCTGCAGTTCCTCCGGGACGTTGTAGTCCGGGAAGATGGCGGAGACAGGACACACCGGCTCGCACGCCCCGCAGTCAATGCAGGTTTCCGGGTCAATGTAGAGCTGCGGATCCTCGTCCGTCCCGTGGATGCAGTCCACCGGGCACGCTTCCACGCACGACTTGTCTTTGGTGCCCAGGCACGCCTCTGTTATCACATACGCCATAGCGCTCTTGTCGTCTCCCCTGAAAGCCGCGGCGGATCCCCTCCGCCGCCCCTTTTGCGGTTGCGAACAGTTGGCAATGCGCGACTGTCCGCAAAGGGATATTAGCCAGCCGTCCCCACGCCTGTCAACATCAGCCGGTTGCGTCAGCCCTCCGCCAGAAGGGCATCCACGTCCGACCGGAAGACGCTCCCGGACACTTTCCCCACGTATTTCTTGGCGATTCGGCCTTCACGGTCCAAGAGATAGGTGGTGGGGATCGGAATACCGTTGATCTGGAAGGATGTCTGGGAGTCCCTTGAAGGCATCAGAATGGGATACGGGATGCCGAATTCCCGCACAAAACGGCGGACCACCTCCGGGCCTTCTGTATCCAGGGACACACCGACGACCACCACGCCCTTCGACTCATAGTCTTTCGCCAGCGCCACCAGGTCCGGTGTCTCGGCCCTGCAGGGAGGGCACCATGTGGCAAAGAGATTCACAAGGACCACCTTGCCGCGGTGCTCGGAGAGGTCGAAGCGGCCTCCGTCAAGATCATTCATGACAAGCCGTGTGTCCCCCGACCTTGAGCCGGCGTCCGCCATGCCCTCGGAGGTCTGCTGCATCCTTCCGACCGCCGCGTAGACGACCACGCCCACGGCGACCAGCAGGGCCGGAACAAGCCAGCCCGGCATACGTTTCTCGCTGCGGCCAGTTTGCTGTTCTTCCATAACGTTGTGTTCCTTTTCGTGCCCGGACAAGCGTTTGCGGCTGGTTCCGCCGCAAGTTACATTCCTTGCTATCTCCAGAAACGCCTGATCGGTCCCCTGCGGTTCCTGTCTCGCCTGCGCCGTGCAGATCACGGAGGATGCGCGGCCTCCCGGCGCGCAACTCTCCCTTGCAGACGCGAGGAGCATTCAGCTTCTCCGCCCGGGAGCATACAAGGCAGATGGCGCGCCTGACTCAGACGATATCGCACATATCGGGCATCCCGCTGGGAGGGATCGGGGCCGGGTCGGTGGAGATCCGGCCGGACGGTCTCTTCCACGACTGGCTGATCTTCAACGCGGGGCGCTGGTCACCCGGGTCGCCCGGCCCGGAGCGCCCGCCGCTCGCGCCAGAGGACCTGGTCTTCCTGGTGCGTACGAGAACCGGCGAGGACTCGCCGTGCGTGAGGTATCTTGCCCTTCGGGCGGAGCTGCACGAGCTCTATTCATTTTCCTGGCTGAAGTGCGTCGAAGGCATCCAGTATGAGGGCATGTTTCCGGCGGCGCGTCTGGTCTATCAGGATGAAGCGCTGCCGGTGCGCCTGAGCGCGACGGTCTTCTCTCCGTTCCTTCCCGGCGACAGTGAGGCATCCGGGACTCCTGGTTTCGTCGTGGAGTTCCATATAGAGAACCCCCCCGGGGATGAGGTGGAAGTCTCTCTGCTCGGAACCCTGCGCAATCCTGCGGGGGCCGGTCAGGCAGGCCGCCGTCCTCTGAACACGGTGGAAACCGCGGATGCCAGCGCGATCATCCGTCTCGGCGCGGAGGGTCTGGAGGAGAACCACCCCACCACCGGCTCTATGGCCTTCGGCGTCAACGGCGGGGAGGTCAGCTTCATCAGTGGATCCTTCAGCATCGAGCGCCCCGGTCTGGTCTATCACAGCGGAAGCCGCTACGGGATGAAGGTCTATTCCAACCTTTTCTGGTTCCGCGATCACGGAAGTCTGCCGGACCTCAGCCCATCGTCGCCACCGTCCCTCCCGGAGGGATTCGACCCGGCCACCCTGCCAGACCCGGAGGCGCACGCAGAGTTCTCGCACCTGGTCCGCCATTCAGCCTTCCACAACCAGTATCACGCCCTGCTTCATGCGCAGCCTGCGCTCTCGCGCGATGTGGGTCTGCAGAGAGAGTTCCTGGCTGATGCTGTGCGCAATCTGCAGGAGATCCAAACACGGGGAGGCGTCTGGGGCGACGCATACCTCTGCTCGCAGCATCATCTTCCTCCAGGAGCGTCCGCATCCTGTGCCTTCGCGGTGGCGTGGCACTTCCCCAACCACATCCGTCCCACAGGCGAGCGTCTGGGGCACCGGTACGAGAAGCGCTTCTCCTGTTCCACAGAGGTGGCGCATCATCTGCTGGAGCGCCGGGACGATCTGAAACGGCGCTCCCTTGCGCTCCCCGGCGCGCTGCTCGAATCCAGCCTTCCCCGGGAGATGGCCGAGGCCGCCCTCGCGCAGCTGAGCACACTGACGAAGTGCACCTGGTGGACGCGCGAGGGACGCTTCGGAGTCTGGGAGGGACTCGGCTGCTGCGGGTTCCACACCATGGACATCTCCTATCAGGGCTCCTTTCCGCTAATCGCTCTGTTTCCGGACCTGCAGAAGGAGCAGATGACACACGGGGCGCGCTTCCAGCGCCAGGACGGCCGGATCCCCCATATGTTCACCCCGGACTTCAGCGCGGTGGACGACCAGTTCGAGCGGGTGGACATGAATCCGCAGTTCGTGATGCTTGTGGCGAGGGACTATCTCTGGACGGGAGATCGTCATTACCTCCGCACTCTCTGGCCGGCCATCGTCCGCGCCATGGAGAGTAGCGCCGCTCTGGATTCCGACGGCGACGGGCTCCCGGACACGGACACCCGCCGCAACACGTACGACGTCTGGGACTTCCAGGGCTGCCCGTCCTATATCTCCAGCCTGTGGCTGGGAGCGCTGGCTGCAGCGGAGCGTCTGGCGCGCGAAGTGGAGGAGTACGAACTTGCCGGGTCTTACCGGCAGACGCTGGAGAGGGGACTGGCGTCGTTCGATGAAAAGCTCTGGAACGGCCAGTATTACGTACTCTGGCGCGATACCCGCACCGGCGAGGCGGACGAGTGCTGTATGAGCGATCAGGTCAGCGCGGAGTGGTTCTTCGCATCCTGCGGGTGGGATCTGCTGTTGCCGGAGGATCGCGTCCGTTCCGCGATGAGCGCCGTCCTGACGCACAACTTCCGCCCGGACCGCGGACTCGTCAACGCCAGCTATCCCCCCGGCGTTCCGCACCGGACGGCGACATCGGGCAACCTGCAGCAGGAAGCCACCTGGACGGGCATCGAGTATACCGTGGCGGCTCTACTCGTGCACCTGGGAATGCTGGAGGAGGCGCTGGACGTGACGCGGGACATCCACCTGCGCTACGAGCGCGCCGGGCGCTTCTGGAACCACGTGGAGTGCGGAGACCACTACTACCGCGCAATGTCCTCGTGGACGCTGCTGCTGACGGCAAGCGGCTTCCACCGGGATGCTTCCTCGGGAGAGATAGGCTTCCAGCCGCGCTTTGCGGAGCGTCCGTTCCGCTGTCCTTTCGCGGTTGCCGGAACCGTGGGCGGCTACACGGAGAACGCCGTTGGGGCGGAGATCGAGCTGTGGGAGGGATCTCTGGAAATCCGCCGGCTCCGTCTGCCACATCTAGACGGGATCCGCCGGGTGGAGTTGAACGGCTGCGAGCTGAAGTTCCAGAGGACGCCCGCGGGAGCGCTCGACTTCGGCGGCGGCGTGACACTCCGGCCCGGCGACCGGCTCACGGTCAGCCTGTGAGGAGAAGGCGCCCATGAACAGCAGACTCAGGATCGGCATCCTTTCCTTTGCGCACGGGCACGTGAACGCCTACGCGCAGCAGATCCTCACATTCGAGGATGCGGAGCTGGTGGCATGCTGGGATGATGATGTCCAGCGGGGGCAAGCTCAGGCGCAGGCGTTCGGCATCCCCTTCGTTCCGCACCTGGAGGACATCCTTTCACGGCGCGATCTGGATTGCCTGATCATCGCGAGCGAGACCGTCAAGCACGGTGAGCTGGCTGTCGCCGCCGTGGAAGCCGGCCACAATGTGCTACTGCAGAAGCCGATGGCGCTGACGCTTGAGGAGTGCGACCGCATCATCCGGGCGGTGGAGAACAGGAGCGTCTGGTTCAGCCTGGCCTTTCAGATGCGCTGCGACCCTGCCAACATCCGGATGAGGGAGATCGTCCGCTCAGGGACGCTGGGAAAGATCGGCACCATCCGGCGGCGCCACTGCATCGGGGTGCTCTTCGACCGGGCATTCTGCGAGGGCCCCACGCGCTGGCACCTCTCCGCGGAAGCCAATCGCGGGATGTTCTTCGACGACGCCATCCACCCGATGGACTGGCTTTTCTGGACGGTGGGAGAGAAACCGGTCTCGGTGATGGCGGAAATCGGGAACATCCTGACGGACGTCGCTCCGGACGACACGGGCTGCGCACTGTTCCGCTTCCGGGACGGCATGCTGGCGGATATCTACAACTCCAGCGTCACCCGTGCCGCAGAGAACACCACGGAGATCTACGGCGAGAAGGGGGTCATCATCCAGAATCACGGGGACGGACCTTCCAATGCCATTCTGCCTGCCTGCCCCGTGGCGGTGAAGATGTTCCTGGCCGGCGAACCCTCAAAAGGCTGGCAGGATCTGGGCATCCCCGTGCCTGCAGGGCACGGGGAGCGAATATCGGCTGTGGCGAGGGCATTTGTGGACTCGTTCCGGCGTGGCGAGCCCATCTGCTCCGCCCGGGACGGACGCGTTTCCGTGGAGATGTGCCTGGCGGCCTACGAATCGGCCGCCAGCGGCCGGCGCGTGGCCATCGGTCAGGATCCGGCCTGAGCGCCGTATTTCACTTTCACATCCACCACGCCGATCATCTGCGCCAGCTCCTCATCGGAATAGCGCCGGGTCCAGTCCCGGAAACTCTCGCCGTTGGAGCGGGTCTGCTGGTAGGCGCGCACGATGTTCGCGACCCCCAGCTTCACGTCCTCCGCGGCGATCCGGCGGGCAATCTTCCGGACGAAGCTGGCATCCTCTCCCAGACCTCCGCCCACGTGGAAGTCGTAGCATTCCACCTCCCGCCCCTCGATCTTCGTGGAGGCGCCCTGCAGCCCGATGTCCGAGATGACCTGCTGTCCGCAGTTATTCGGGCAGCCCGTCATATGGACGCGGATGCGGCGGTCCCACGTGACGTTCTGCTCCAGATAGCTGATGACCTCGCTCATCAATCCCTTGGTCTCGGTGACGGCAAGGTTGCAAAACTCTTTACCGGTGCACACGACGCAGTCGGACTTGACGGTGGTCTCCCCGATATCGAAGCCCAGCGCGCGCAGCTCCGCCGCCGCATCCTCGACGCGATCCTCCGGGATGTCGAAGACGATGAAGTTCTGCGAGATGGTGTTGGCCAGTCGGCCGCTTCCGTATCGCTCTGCGATGTCCGCCGCACCGAGCATCTGGTCACCCGTGATGCGCCCGATCTTCACCGTGACGCCGATATAGCACTTTCCCTCCTGCTTCTGCGGATGGATGCCCAGGTGGTCGTGGTGGGCATCCCGCAGGGGATGACCGCTGGCAGGATAAGGCTCGAAGGGAACGCGGGCAGCGATCTCTTCCCGGAACTTCTCCGGCCCCCAATCGTCCATCAGGAACTTCAGGCGGGCGCGGGTGCGCCGGTCACGGCCCCCGTGATCGCGGTAGATCTCCGTGATGGCCACGGCGTAGTCCAGCACCTGGTCCCGCGTGGCGAAGATGTTCACGGGTTTCGCGAAGTGAGGGGCAGTGGACAGGCCGCCGCCGATGTAGATGTTGTAGCCCTCCTCAGCCACGCCCTCCGGCCCGTGAGGGACTCCCACGAACGCGACGCAGTTGATCTGCGGGAAGGTGCAATTCACGGCGCACGCCGAGATGGAGACCTTGTACTTCCGGGGCAGGTTGGAGTATTCCCGGTTCCCCAGAAAGTAGTTCGAGACGCGCAGGACGTCCGGCTGGGCGTCGAAGATCTCGTGCCGGTCGCAGCCCGCCACCGGGCAGTTGGTGACGTTGCGCATAATGTCGCCGCACGCGCCCACTGTCGTCAGACCCACTCGCTCCAGCCGGCTGAAGATGTCCGGCACGTCTTCGATGCGCAGCCAGTGAAGCTGGAAAGCCTGCCGTGTGGTGATGTCGCCGAATCCGCGGGCATACTGGTTGGCCAGAAGCCCCACCTCGCGGAGCTGCGCCGCAGTGTAGTGCCCTCCGTGCACCTTGATGCGCAGCATGAAGTGACCGCCGCCTTTGGGCTTCTGTTCATACAGGCCGTACCACTTGAACAGGTTGAAGTCGTCCGGGTCTATGGACTCGTAGCCCTCGCGGGCGTAGCGGTAGATATCCGCCAGGACGTCCAGCCCGTCCTTGCGTTTCTTCAGATCTTCAATGGGATTAGGCAACCCTGCTTCACTCCTTCCAGACCGGATTTTACAAAGGAGACGCGGCCGGGCCGCGGCTTATTTCTGACTAAACCAATCTGGATTATAGATTTTGGCATCGCGTCTGTCAACACCGCCGCCGGGCAGGATTCCATGCTCTTCGGGGCGTAGTCCACAGCGGGCGCGATGCGCCCGCACTTTCTGATCCGGACGAGGTGTGCTATGCCCCGATACGCTCTCGGGATAGACTTCGGGACCCTCTC
>JBBFLP010000009.1:0-1949 GCA_037478975.1 Armatimonadota bacterium | reverse complement strand
GGACGAGGTGTGCTATGCCCCGATACGCTCTCGGGATAGACTTCGGGACCCTCTCGGGACGCGCCGTCCTGGTGGACGTGGAGACCGGAGAGGAGCGCGCGACAGCCGTCTGCGACTACGCTCACGGCGTGATTGACGAGATTCTGCCCGTAACCGGGCAAAAGCTGCCGCCCGACTGGGCCCTGCAGGATCCAGCGGATTACCTGGCGGCGCTGGAGGACATCGTCCCGCGTGTGATGCGGGAGTCAGGCGCGCAGCCTGAGGACGTGGTGGGCATCGGGGTGGACTTCACATCCTGCACCATCCTGCCCGTGCGGGCCGACGGGACGCCGCTCTGCTTTGAGGAGCGCTGGAAAGGCGAGCCGCACGCGTATGTGAAGCTCTGGAAGCACCATGCCGCCCAGCCGGAGGCCAACCGCATCAACGAACTGGCCGAGCGGCGCGGAGAAGCTTTCCTGAAGCGCTACGGCGGCAAGACCTCCAGCGAATGGTTCTTCGCCAAGGCGCTTCAGATCCTGGACGAGGCGCCGGAGGTGTACCGCGCTGCGGACAAGATCATCGAGGCGGGAGACTGGATTGTCTGGCTGCTGACAGGGCAGGAGAAGCGCAGCGCCTGCCAGGCAGGCTACAAGGGGCTCTGGTCCGCAGAGGACGGCTTTCCGAGCCGCGACTTTCTGAGCGAGCTGCACCCGGAGCTGGCGGACATAGTGGACACCAAGATGAGCCGCCAGATCCACCCGGTGGCCTCGCGGGCCGGTGAGCTGACCGCAAAGATGGCGGCAAAACTGGGGTTGAGGGCGGGCACCCCGGTGGCAGTGGCCAGCATAGACGCCCACGTGGCGGTTCCGGCGTGCGGAGTGACGCGGCCAGGCACCATGGTGATGATCATGGGCACGTCCACCTGCCACATGGCCCTTTCCGAGGAGCCCAGAGTCTTCGAAGGGCTGGCCGGGTATGTGAAGGACGGCATCATCCCGGGATACATCGGCTTCGAGGCCGGTCAGTCTTGCGTGGGAGACCATTTCGCCTGGTTTGTGGAGCGCTGTATGCCGGCGGATTACGCGGCGGAGGCTGAAAGACTCGGCATATCGGGCCACGAACTGCTGAGCCTCAAAGCGGCGGAGCAGAGACCGGGAGAAAGCGGGTTGCTGGCGCTGGACTGGTGGAACGGCAACCGGTCTGTGCTTATGGACGCGGACCTGACCGGGCTGATGCTCGGCATGACGCTGACCACCCGCCCCGAAGAGATGTATCGCGCGCTAATCGAGGCGACGGCCTTCGGGACGCTGGTCATCATCAACGCCTTTGCCGACAACGGCGTCCCGGTGGACGACATCGTCGCGTGCGGGGGACTGGCGGAGAAGAACCCGCTCCTGATGCAGATCTACGCCGACGTTACGGGCCGCGAGTTCAAGATAGCGGCGTCCGGTCAGGCGGTGGCGCTGGGCTCCGCGATGTTCGGAGCGGTGGCCGCCGGCAGGGCCGGCGGCGGGTTCGACACGATGGATGAGGCGGCGCAGAAAATGGCTCGCCTGAAGGACGAGCGCTACCGGCCCATCCCTGAGAATCACGAAGCCTACCGGCGGCTTTTCGCGGAGTACCTGAAGCTCCACGACTACTTCGGACGCGGAGCAAACAACGTGATGAAGACGCTGAAGGCGATGCGCCACGCGTCCTGACCCCGCCCAACAGGCTGGACCCTGGGTAAAAAAGAACGGGCCGGGGGCCTCGCTCCCCGGCCCGTTGCATCTGGTCCTGACACAGACTTTCTCAGCAGGCGAGCCGCCGCCGCAGGATGGCTGCCAGACCGATACCTGTGAGCGCCAGCGTAGCTGGCTCCGGAATGGGTACGACTGCCGGTTTGAGCGGATCTTTGTCGAACCAGGTGGAGACCGGCTTTCCGCCGATCATCCACGTGGCTTCCTGCCACTTGCCCAGCTTCGCAACCG
>JBBFLP010000008.1:0-28066 GCA_037478975.1 Armatimonadota bacterium | reverse complement strand
TGGCAGGATGGCGGAGAGGATACGGTGCTGGAGCACCTGATCCGGTCGCTGGATTACACGCTCCACCACCGGATGTCCCCCCGGAACCTTCCCCTGTTCGGCCCCGGCGACTGGAACGACACACTGGACTACGTGGGCCGCAAAGGCATCGGCGAGAGCATCTGGGTGGCGGAGTTCCTCTGCTACGGGCTGCGCGAAGCTGCATTGCTCCTGCGCCGCGTGGGGCTGGAGAGCAAGGCAACGGAATATGAGAAGTGGTACGCCACGGTGGCAGTGGCCATCAACACACTGGCATGGGACGGCGAATGGTACGTCCGGGGATTCCGTGATGATGGCAGGGTGATCGGAAGCTCGCGCAATACAGAGGGACGCATCTTCCTGAACGCCCAGAGCTGGGCGGTCATCAGCGGGATCGCTCCGCCGGATCGCGCGAAGTTGGCGATGGACAGCGCCTACCGGCTGTGCGGCACGCCGCGAGGGCCAAAGATCCTGGCTCCGGCCTACCGCACCGTGGATCCCGGGATTGGTCTGGCCACACGCTGTGTTCCCGGCAAGAAGGAGAACGGAGCCATCTTCAACCATCCGGTGAGCTGGGCCATCCTTGCCGAGGCAATGCTCGGCAATGCCGGACGGGCCTGGGAATACTTCCGCCAGACGATGCCGATGAGGCAGGCCGCCGACCCGGACATTTACCTGATGGAACCCTACGTCTACAGCGAATATGTCACAAGCGACGAGCATCCCGAGTTCGGGCAGGCGTCGCACTCCTGGCTGACCGGCTCCGCGGTCTGGATGTTCCGGACGATGCTGGACTGGATGCTGGGAGTCCGGCCGGACTACGACGGGCTGATCGTCTCCCCCACCCTGCCGCCGGAATGGCCGGAGGCGCACGTCCGGCGCAGGTTCCGGGGGTGCGTATACGACATCCGCATCAGGCGGGACGAATCCATCCGGGAGGAAGCGCAGGTCACGCTTGACGGCACGCCTCACATCGGGCCACTGCCGCCGGGAGCGGCGGGAACGGTGTTCCGGGTGGAGTGTCAGTTGGGCTGGTGAAGATACAGGAGAGATTATGACTCCGCAGCACGAGGGAAAAACCCGGAGAGGGTTCCTGATCTCGGCACTCTCGGCCGCGCTGGGGGCCGTAAGCGCGGCCGCCGCAAGGGCTCAGCACGCCCTTGAGACGGAGGGACGGCTGACGACAAAGGGACAGATACTCAGAACGGAGGTCTCCCTGGGAGACCCGCCGCGGGAACCGCTGGACACAATGATCCACTTCCGCCGCTCTGACGACAACCGTGAGCGGGCCATTACTCATCAGATCCTATCCCTCTCGCACGAAGAGAAAGGCTCACATTCATATCCGTGGACGGTCTACGCCCATCTGGGGACGCATCACGAGGTTGGCGATGCCTGCGTGCTCTGCTCGCGCCTGCACAAATACGGGCCCGGCTGGTCGTCCGGACTGCACTCGGAGGTGTTCAACCACAACCGCGCCGTGTCCATCGGCGTGAACGTGGAGATGGGAAACGACTACACGGGCAAAGAGCCCACCCAGATCATTGGAGTCAATGTGCAGGCCGTCGGTCCCCTCCCGGCCGATCATGGCATTCAGATCCACGACGGAAACGGGCGGTTCCGGAAGGGACTTGGCATTGAGGGATCCTGCGACGTGGCCATCGAACTGCGAGGGAAGCACAGAGTTGGACTCGACATGGGTGGCTGCCAGCTCCGTCTGGGAGACGGCGGAGAAATAGCGCTGGATGGCAACGGCGAGGTGCTGATGCGCTACCGGGACGGCTCTGTCGAGTTTCTGCGAGGCGGTAGGGTCTGCGCTCGAATCCCGCTTGCAAGCGGAGAAATGGAGAATTGAGCCTTGCCCTTGCAGAAAGCTCAGTATTCCACTGTTTCGCGCTTCAGCAGGCGCAGGGACAGCAGCACCGTCAACAGGATGATGACGAACCCCACGCTGGCGATGGCTGCCGCATAGCCGAAGTCGTTCTCCGCGAAGCCCTTCTGATACAGATAGGTTAGAATGACGTCCGTGTCGCTGTTCGGCTGGTTCAGGTTCATCACGTAGACCAGCCCGAACAGATTCAGCGCGTGAATGACCAGATACAGCACCCCTAGTTTGAACACCTCCCACACCAGAGGGAGGGTCACGTGCCGGAACTTCTGCCACGAGCCCGCTCCGTCCAGCTCGGCAGCCTCCATATAGCTGGGCGGGATATTCTGCACTCCTGCAGAGAACAACAGGATGTAAAACCCCAGGCTGGCCCAGATGCTGGTGGCGATGATAGCGTAGAGCGCCGTCCGGCTGTCGCCCAGCCACGTCCGCTGGAGTGATTCCAATCCCGCCAACCGCAGCGCCGCGTTCAAAAGACCGTAGTCATGGTCGTAGATGAAGTACCAGAGCGTTGCGACCGCCACCACCGAGATGACATTCGGGAACAGATACACCGCCCGGAAAAAGCCCGCCCCTTTCACCCGGCCGGCAAGCACTACCGCGAAGAACAGTGCCAGCGGAAGCGTCACCACCGCACTGACCGCCAGGAAGATAACGTTGTGACCCAGGTAACGCAGGAACTGAGGCGGATCTTCCGTGAACAGCGCCTGGAAGTTGGCCAGCCCCACGAACTGTCGCGTCTCGGACAGACCGCTCCACCGGTACAGCGAGAGGTGGAACGCCTGCGCCATGGGATACAGCACAAAGACGCCATAGAGCGCCACGGCGGGTGCCAGCATCAGGAGGATGAATATTGTTCTTCCGCGGTTCACGCCAGGGTCTGCATTCGCCGCGGCGCGTCCGGCTCCCTGCCGGAAACCGATGGAGAAAGCCGGAACCGCACGGCCTGGGTGACGCTCAGCAGTTGTACCGGGCGGTCACCGTGGTGCGGATGCCTCCCCGCGGCGTGAACTCGCCGCGCACCTCACACCAGCGCGGGCGGCAGGCGGCGACGATGTCATCCAGGATGGTGTTTGTCAGATGCTCGTAGAACACGCCACGGTTGCGGTAGTTCAGCAAGTAATACTTGAGGCTCTTCAGCTCGATGCAGAGCCGGTCCGGGCAATACGTGATGACGATGGTCCCGAAATCCGGCAGCCCGGTCTTCGGGCAGACGCTGGTGAACTCCGGGCAGGAGATCTCGATGCGATACTCGCGCTCCGGGAACTGATTCTCGAACGTCTCCAGCCTGTACTGCTGCTCCTCGCTCATCCTCTCGACGGCTCCCTCAGAAACTGACCTTCACGGGCTGACGCGCTTCTTCCTCAACAGGGAAATAGTCTTTCGTGCGGAAGCCGAACCAGCCGGCCACCAGGCTGGCGGGGAACACCTGCACCATGGTGTTCATCATCATGACCGCGTCATTGTAAACCTCGCGCGCGCGTGCGATCTGTTGCTCGGTGTTCGCCAGCTCGTTCTGCAGGCTCAAGAAATTCTGGTTGGCCTTCAGGTCCGGATAGGCCTCCGCCACAGCGAACAGGCTTTTCAGCGCGGAAGTCAGCAGGTTGTTCGCTTCCGCCTGCTCCGGCACGCTCTGAGCCTGCATCATGCGGGCGCGGGCCTCGGCAACCTTATCGAAGATCTCCTTCTCGTGCGCGGCGTATCCCTTTACAGTCTCCACCAGATTGGGAATCAGATCGAAGCGCCGCCGGAGTTGGACATCTATCTGACTCCAGGCGTTCTCGACCTGATTGCGCAGCGAGACCAGCCGGTTGTAGGTCGCTATGACCCACAGAACGATCAGCAGGGCCAGAGCGGCCATAGCGATCAGAAAGCCCGCCACCGTAGTCATCAGCACGCATCCCTTCCGGCAGCCGCCTATTCAAGCTGCCGGGGACATACTACGAAGAGCGGGCAGATCCGTCAAGCCGCCCTGGCCCCCGGCGTTACCCCTTGTTCAGCAACTTGCCCTCAAAGTCTGGCAAGGAGATGCGTCCGGGACCGGCCAGCATGATCAGCAGGGCCATCGCGCCGGCGAGCAGATGGAACTCCCAGCCCTCACCCTGTTTGGCGCCAAACCAGTTCATAAAGAACCCGTGTTGCGCGTGCACCTTGACAGCCGCCACGATCATCACGATCAGCACGCCCAGCGCGGAAAGGCGGGGCAGAACCCCGAAGATAAGCCCCAGCCCACCGAAGAACTCGGCGATGATGGCTAGCCAGGCCAGAAATGCAGGGATACCCATCCCGGACATCGCTTCCACGAACGCAGCGGGACCGTTCCCGCCGAACCAGCCCAGCAGTTTCTGCGCCCCGTGTGCCCAGATCATCACGCCAAGCGCCACCCTGACTGCAAGAAGACCGATATCCAGACCTGTAATGGATGTATTTCTGGAAGTAGCCATCTGACCGTGTCCTCCCGTTCTATCTCGGTTGGAGCGGAACCGTTCCCGCTCGCAGGTAAGGAACAAAGCCACGCGCGGCAGGGTTCCCGACCGGGTTCCAGGCATCCTTTTCTCCGGCCGCCCGGTGGCTTGAGCGGCAAGTCTTCTGTGTTCCCGCCAGAGCTTTTGACGGCAGCAGGACTGAAGAAGGCATGCGTTGCGATGGAGGAAAACCGGCTGCGCGCGGCGGAGAATTCCACGTGAAGCGGGCGCTTCTCCGCCAGTGAACCCCCCCTCCGGCGCTTTCCGGAGAGGGTTGCATATCTCTCCCGGCGGATGCCCGTGTCCCTGTGCGGCCGGACCTGCTCCGGCCAATGGTTGCTGCACAAGGAAAGGAACAGGCTATGGCTGAGACTCTGGCGATTCACGGCGGCCCGAAGGCCAAGACTACCCCTCCCATCCCCATGTATCCCGGAGGTCTGGAGATCGGCGAGGAGGAGAAGGCTCAGGTGCTGGAGGTGCTGGAGAGGAAGTATCTCTTCCGCTATTACGGCCCGGAGGAGTATCCTTCCAAGGTCCGCGAGCTGGAGCTTGCGTTCGCAGAGAAGATGGGAGCGAAGTATGCTCTGGCGGTCAACTCCTGCACGTCCGCGCTCATCAGCGCTCTGGTGGCATGCGGAGTGGGACCGGGCGACGAAGTCATCGTCAACGGCTATACGTTCTTCGCGTCCTGCGCGGCCATCGTGGCGGCCAAGGCCATCCCGGTCATCTGCGACATTGACGATAGCTTTACGATGGATCCGGTGGATCTGGAGCGCCGCATCACTCCGCAGACCAAAGCGGTCATCGCAGTCCACATGCGGGGAGCGCCGTGTGACATGGACCGGATCACGGAGATCTGCAAAAGGCACAACCTGAAACTGATCGAAGACGTCGCGCAGGCCTGCGGGGGATCCTACAAGGGCAAGCGCCTGGGCACCTTCGGCGACGTGGGATGCTTCAGCTTCCAGTACCACAAGATCATCACCGCAGGCGAAGGCGGGATGGCCATCACCGACGATCCGCTGCTCTATGATCGCCTGATGGGATACCACGACACCGCGGCCTGCTGGCGGCCCGACCGGTTCGGCGAGGAGCGCTACAAAGGCGAGCTTTTCGTGGGCGAGAACTACCGGATGAGCGAGCTGACGGGCGCTGTAATGCTGGCCCAGCTTGCCAAACTGGACGGCCTTCTGGAGCGAATGCGCCGGAACAAGAAGCGCATAAAGGATCAGATTGCCGACCTGCGCGGGATCACCTTCCGCCGCCTGAACGACGAGGAGGGTGACACCGCCATCTGCCTGATGTTCATGCTGGACGACGCTTCGCAGGTGCAGCGGTTTTGCGAAGCGCTGCAGGCAGAGGGAGTGGAGGCAAAGGGTGTGTTCGACAAGGGTATCCCGGACTGGCACATCTACGCCCACTGGAAGCACATCATCAATATGGCCAGCACGACGCCCGTCGGGTGCCCGTATACCTGCCCGTACTACAAGGGCGAGCTGCCGAAATACAGCGAGGACATGTGTCCCAACACGCTGGCTTACCTGTCGCGGACCATCCATCTGGACATCCCTCCTCAGATGACGGAAGAGGACTGCGACATGACGGCGAAAGCCATCCGCAAGGTGGCCGAAGCGCTGCTATAGGATAGGCGGGCGCAGGGAACCTCTGGCGGGAATAAGAAATCCTCTTATTTCTTCCTAATTCCTGTTACAATGGCAGAGAAGAAGGCCACACAGGAAAGGGTTGGTACCATGGCCACTCTGACGTTCTCGCTTCCGCAGGCTATGCGGGAGTTCATCGAAAAACAGGTGGAAGAGGGAGGATTCGGCACGGTCAGCGAGTATCTGCGCTCGCTGGTGCGGGAGGATCAGAAGCGCAAGGCCCGCGCGGCGGTGGAGCAGGCCCTGCTGGAAGGGCTGAACAGCGGAGTCGCGGGCGTCGCAGACAGTGACTACTGGAGAAACAAAAAGGCCGAGTTGCTTCGTAAGCATCAACACAGGAAAGCGGGATGACCCGGCAGGTCGTCCTCAGACGGGCGGCTGATGCCGACATCAACGAAGCTTTCGCCTTCTACGCGGAGCAGTCCAGGGGACTTGACATCCCTTGCCGGTTGCTGGACTGCCTCCGCGAAACGTTTGAGTTCTTGCTCAGGAGTCCGCACGCCGGGCGCTTGAGACAAGAGATCGCGGACTGGCCTGAGGGCCTGCGGTCCTGGCCCGTGAAGGGCTTCGAGAGTCTGCTGGTATTCTACCGGGAGATCCCGGAAGGTATCGAAGTCATCCGCGTGCTTCACGGAGCACGTGAGCTGCAGGCTCTGCTGGACGACGATGAAACAGCGGGGGAGGAGTAGTCATGAAACTGGATGTTTGCCTGGAGATGGTCTTCACGGACCTGCCGACCGAGGAGCGGATCACACGCATCGGGGATGCGGGCTACACGGCGGTGGAGTTCTGGTTCCACGACGCAACCTTTGACGGCAACGGTTGTCCGCCGGGCACCGGCAAGGATGCGGACGCAGTTCGGCAGGCCTGTCAGCAGGCTGGCGTTGAGCTGAACAACGTGGTGGTCAACGCACCGGACGGCAGCTTCGGGGGCTCCCCGGTGGATTCAAAGGATCTGCAGAAGTATCTGGAGCGCACGGAGGAGGTGATCACCTTCGCGAAGCGCGCAGGATGCTCCAAGGCCATCACGTGCACCGGCAATCTGGTGCCGGGACTGGAGCGCCCGGCGATGCGGGCCAATCTTGAAAAGGCTCTGGCCGCGGCGGCGGAGATCGCCCAAAAGAACGCCTTCACGCTGCTTCTGGAGCCCCTGAACACGCACGTGGATCATCCCGGCTACTACCTGGATTCCTCCCACGAGGGAGCGGAGATCGTCCGCGCAATTGGAAGTCCGTCCCTGAGACTGCTCTACGACGTCTATCACATGCAGATCATGGAGGGGAACATCATCTCCAACATCCGCACGCATCTGGACGTCATCGGACATTTCCACTCCGCCGGAGTTCCCGGACGGCACGAGCACTTCGGCACGGAACTGAACTATCCGGCCATCCTGCGCGCCATCGAGGAGGCAGAATACACAGGTTGCTTCGGGCTGGAATACGCGCCGGAGATGCCGGATCACGCCGAATCCCTCGTTCGCGTCCGGGAATATCTTGAGGGACGATCCTGAGTTCGATTAGAGGGAAGGAGGGTTCTCTTTATGAACCTGTCGCCGCTGTGTGTTCTCTCGCCGGAGGATATCGAGGCCATCCACCAGGCCACTATGGACATTCTGGCGTCCGCCGGAGTCCGTGTGCAGAGCGCCCGGATGCTTCAGCTGCTGGCGGAAAAGGGCCTGGATGTGGACACTCAGACCGGCATCGTGCGCTTCCCTCGGGGGAGCATTGAAGACGCCATCGCCAGCACCCCGCGCAGCTTCGAGGTGTTCGGGCGTGAGGGCGAGCCGGCGTTTGTCCTGGGTGACGGGACGCCGCGCGTGGCGGCCGGCCACAACGCCATCTTCTGGGTGGACAGCGAGACGGGCGAGACCCGGCCCTCCACCGTGCGGGACGTGGAGCAGTTTGCGCACCTGTGCGAGCTGCTGCCCAACATTGATATGATCGGCATCCCGGTCATGCCCCAGGATGTGCCCGTCGCGGGGGCCACACTGTTGTACGGCGTGCGTGCCTGCATCCAGAACAGCCGGAAACCCATCTACTACTCCACCGACCGTCCTGAGGTCAACCGGGCCATCATCCGCATGCTGGAGCGCGCGTTCGCGGGCAATCTCTCCCGGCAGGTCTACGGCATCACCCAGGTCTCCCCCACCAGCCCGCTGTGGTGGGAGGAAGGCGTGCTGGAACAGATCATCGAGACCGTCCAGACCGGTGTGCCGATCGCCATACTTCCAGAACCGAATGCCGGAGTATCGGCTCCGTTCACGCTGGCGGGTCTCCTGACCGTCAACAATGCCGAATGCCTCTCGGGCATCGCTATGATCCAGCTTCTGAAGCCGGGGGCGAAGGCGCTCTACGCGAACTCCTGGACCACTACGGATATGCGCAGCGGCGCGGCGCTGGTGGGATCCTGCGAGACCACCATCTGCCGCATCGCCGGGGCGCAGCTGGCGCGCTTCTACAAGCTACCCTGCCATACCACCGCCCCCAACTCCGACAACCATGCCCACGACGAGCAGAACGCCTGGGAGAAAACGCTCAGCCAGTTCTGCTCTATAGCGGCGGGCAACGACCTGATCGTCAACTGCGGGATGTTCGCGACGGGGATGACCTGCAGTCACGAGCAGCTTGTCATGGATGATGAGATCAGCGCCATGGCCCGCAGGATCGTCGCGGGCGTGCGGGTGAATGCTGACACCATCGCAGCGGATCTCATCAAGAGCGTGGGACCGGCCGGGACGGGGTACATCACATCCGACCATACGATGCGGTGGCTGAGATCGGACGAATATCTGACTCCCCGGCTGGCCGTGCGAGGCAGCCGGACGCTGTGGGAATCCGCCGGGGCAAAAGATACCTACCAGATTGCGCGGGATGAGGTGGCGCGTCTGCTGCAGCAACCGGCGGCTCCGCTGGATGCCGCACGGCTGGACAGCGTGAGCCGGGTGGTGGATGAGTTCGTGGAGAAGGGGTAGGTTCCGTGGCGCTGGTCATCTCGGACTGGATGCGGGATGAGATGGAGCGGCGGAAGGATCTCTACCGCCGGCTGTTCGCGGGTCAGCCGCTGGAGCGGGCCCCGATAGACATCCGGGTCACGGTGCCCCCGGAGCATACCACTCAGGAGCTGTTCCGGGACGCCGAAAAGCAGCTCCAGGCGGCCCTTGCCTCGGCGATGGCGACGTGGGAGACGCTGCCGGACACGGATGCCATCCCCGCCATGCGCCCGGATGTGGGGTGCTCCTGCCTGGCGAGCGCGTTCGGATGCGAGTACTACTGGGGGCCAAACCCGGATCAGACGCCCGGCATCAAGGGACCGATAATCACCGATCTGGAGCAGCAAGTAGACTCGCTGCCTGTTCCTGATCCGCAGAAGGACGGCTGGCTCCCCGAAGGACTCCGGCGCATCCGGATGTTCGCGGAGGCGGGGGAAGGGTTTGTGCCGGTGTCCCTTCTGGATGCGGCCGGCGGAGTGAACGTGGCGGCTGACCTGATGGGAGTCACGGAGCTGCTGGTGGCCTTCCACACAGCGCCGGAGGCGCTTCACCGGTTGCTGGACAAGATCCAGGATCTGTATCTGGCCACCATCCGCGCGGGTATCCAGGCGGCGGGCGGTCAGGACAACATCACCACTGTGGACTTCCCGGATACGTGGTTCCCGGAGGGGTTCAAGGGGCACGCAAGCGACGACATCTCCGCGAGCTTTGGCCCCGAGATCTACCGGGAGTTCAGCGCCCCGTACCACGCACGCGTGTTCCGGGAATTCGGTTGCGGCGGACTGCACAACTGCGGGCCCAACCCGTGTCACGAGGCCTATTTCGAGCACGAGTTCTCGCCCCGTTCGCTGGACCTGGCATCCCCCTACAGCGACGAGGACTTGCCGCGCCTCCGGGAGTCCGTCAAAGGGCGAGGGTTCATCTATCTCTACTGGGACGGCGAGCGCGATCCCGTGGAGTGGTACCGGTCGCTGATGGAGACGATGGCTCCGGATGTGCTGGTGGTGCCCATCGTGATGCTGACACCGGACAGGGATCCGGCCGAAATCTGCCGCCAGATGCGCCCCATCTCACTGGAGTATGCGCGGCGGATGGAGTGGGGCTGGAGCCGCCTGCCGGGAGTGATGGGCTAATCTGTCCGTCCTGGTCCACCCTCTTCGGGCCAGACGCCGCCTGGCAACAGACGCCAATCCCCGGATGGTTCCTTGGCAATGATGTACGTCCAGGCAGCGGCAGTTCCGGCGGAGGTCTCCACCGGCACCAGCACCCTCCGGTAGAAGCTCGGCTCCCCTGGCTGGAAACCCTCCAGCCAGTCCAGATCACGGAGGCGGGGTTTGGGATCGTCGAACGTGAACATCTCACCCGACACCCGCATCCATTCCCCCGGAACTGCACTTGCGGCCTGAATGGCATCAGCGGGATCCCGGCCGGGATGCTCCTGCATCTGCAGATCCTCCCGGATATCCGCGCTCCCCTCTGCCAGCACACTTTCCTCTGGAACGAGCAGCGCAGGCAGGCCGGATGGCATCTCGTAAAGGCGGCCATACACGGCGGCATCCTGCGCGGAGACAAACCCATCGCAGAAGCGCCGGTGGTTCCAGAAACCGCGTTTCAGTGTTCCGTAGACAAAAAGCCGGAGAGGCGCGTCCATCGTCATCACGGCTATTATGCGCCGGCTAAATCGGACCTTCTCACCGCGGCGCATCCGGGTGCTTTTTCAAGAGGCTCTGCGACGGCGACGGACAGCCTGGTCGGGGATGGCCGGGAGCCTCCCGGGGCCACGGATCCCTGCCGGAGTTCCATAATGTGGCTAATCTTTCACGGCCGGGAGGGTCAGAGGATACTGTGAGGATGGTTCCTGGAACCGGGACAGACCTTTGAAAGGTCAGCTGTCACTTGCGCTCCGGGCCGGGCAGCCGGTCCGCAAGAGCACCGCCCGCGCCACCTGAAGCCTGTCCTCCAGCCCGGACTTGCGCAGGATGCTGCTGACGTGGTTCTTCACCGTCTGCTGAGCGATGTTCAGCCGGGAGGCGATCTCCTTGTTGGAGAGACCGTCGGCGATCATCCGGCAGATCAGCTCCTCGCGCTCGGTCAGGCCCGCCTGAGGTATCAGGTCCGATGAGGTGTCCCGGGAGTTGAACAGGGCTTCCATCACACGCGCGGTGGCGGGCCCATCCACCCAGTAGCGTCCGTCCCTCACCGCGCGTACCGCGTTCACCAGCTCCGCCGTTGTGTCCGACAGGCGGATGGCGCCGCGCGCCCCTGCCCGGATGGCCTGCACCACGCAGTCCGCCGGGTCCGATGGGTCAGAGCTTCCCCGGTGACGGCACTGGGAGGTTCCTCGCAACACGGAGCAGTTGCGCTCGGATTGATCGGCCACGGCCACAATCCGGACGCCCGGGAACTGGGTCATGATGAGCCGGATGGCGGTGACCACGTTTGTATCTCCGAGCGAGGTGTCCAGCAGCACCACGTGGGGAGCCTCCGAACGGCACAATCGCAGACACTGGTCCAGGTCCGCGGCCTCGCCCACCACCTCGATATCGGGCTCCTGTTTCAGGATGTTGATCAGGCCCTGCCGGACGAGAGCATAATCGTCTACGATCAAGACCTTGATGGTTCCCACAGACATAAGCGCCATCTTCCGGGCACGAAAAAGCCAGACGTCTCAGCAGCCTTGTCTTGCATCAGCCCCTCCCAGAGGGCTCATCGGCATTGAAATGCTTTTGCAATAGGCCGCACTCAATGCCATGTTACCCGATTTCCGCCGCAAACGCAGGACAAAAGTACTATGGCATCCCTGTGCCCGCCCGCCCTGAGAGTCCTTTTGCGCCGAGTGCAATCGCCCGCTATGAATCCCTTTTTGGACGGGGAAGGGGGTTCGTGGTATCATCCATTGGCGGCTTCGCGGCCGGGGCGGCGGGAAACACGCCCCATCCCCGGCGCGTATAGGTAATGGAAAAGCGCAGGCGCTCTGGACGGAGCCGGGCACGGAGCCCGGCCGCGGAGCGCAGCGGCCGCAAAGGTTTGACTCGGACCCGTCCATCCATCATGAACATTCTTCAGCTTTTCTCATCCAACGAGCGCGAGCTGCGCCGCTTCCGCAAGGTCGTCGAGAAGATCAACAGCCTTGAGCCTGCCATGAAGGCTCTGACTGATGCGCAGCTCCGGGCCAAGACCGATGAGTTCCGCGCGCGCCTGGAGAAGGGCGAGACTCTGGATGACCTGCTGCCGGAGGCGTTCGCCGTGGTGCGCGAGGCCGGCTGCCGGGTCATCGGCCCGGATAAAGCCCGGCATTTCGACGTGCAGCTCATCGGCGGCATGGTTCTTCACGAAGGGCGCATCGCGGAGATGAAGACCGGTGAGGGCAAGACACTCACCGCCACGTTGCCTTTGTACCTGAACGCCCTGGAAGGCAAAGGGGCGCATCTGGTCACGGTGAACGACTTCCTGTCACGGCGCGACGCCCGCTGGTATGGACCCATCTATCACTTCCTGGGACTCACAGTGGGCGCCATCCGGGGCGCGAGCGCCGAGACCGGGGAACTTGGCGGCTCTTATGTCTACGACCCGGACTACAAAGCGGAAGGACCGGACGACTGGGACTGCCTGCGACCCGTCTCACGGCGCGAGGCGTATCTCTGCGACATCACCTACGGGACCAACAACGAGTTCGGGTTCGATTATCTGCGCGACAATATGGCTCCCTCACTGGCGCATCTGGTGCAGAGGGATCTGCACTACGCCATCGTGGACGAGGTGGACTCCATCCTGATTGATGAGGCCCGAACGCCGCTGATCATCTCGGGCGTCGCGCAGCAGGCGACGGACATCTACTACACCATGGACCGCGCCGTCCGCCGTCTGGTGCGCGACCGGCACTACACGGTGGACGAGAAGGCCAAGACGGCCATGCTGACGGACGAGGGCGTGCGCTATCTGGAGGAGATCCTGGGCGTCCCGAACCTGAGCGAGGACTTCCAGCTGATGAGCCACGCTTCCAGCGCGCTGAAGGCGCACGCCGTGTTCAAACGCGACGTGGACTACGTGGTCAAGGACGGCCAGGTCATCATCGTGGACGAGTTCACCGGCCGCCTGATGTTCGGACGGCGCTGGAGCGACGGTCTGCACCAGGCCGTGGAGGCCAAGGAAGGCTGCAAGATCGAGCACGAGTCTCAGACGCTGGCCACCATCACGTTCCAGAACTATTTCCGCCTGTACAAGAAGCTGGCGGGCATGACCGGCACCGCTAAGACCGAGGAGAACGAATTCCGCAAGATCTACGGGCTGGACGTGGTGCAGATCCCCACCAACCGCCCGATGATCCGGGTGGATCATCCGGACGCCGTCTACAAGACCGAAGAGAGCAAGATGCGCGGCATCACCGCGGAGGTGCTCCGCTGCGCCGTGCGTCAGCAGCCGGTGCTGGTGGGGACGCGCTCCATCGAGGTATCCGAGCGCGTCAGCGCCCGGATGCTGCCGGAACGGCTCCAGCTGCTGTGCGCCACCATCCTGTTGCGCAGCCGGATGGAAGCCGCCAAGAACTTCGAGGACCGCAAGGAGGCGCGCGAGCTCCTGAACAGCCGGTTCGAGGAGCTGAGCCTGGCGCGCCTGAGCCCGCTGGCGCGCGAGCTGGGCGTCAATCTGGATATGACGGCCCCGGAGAATCTGGACGAGCTGTGCGGCCTGCTGGGAATCGCCCCGGAGCACAAAGACCGCCTGCGGGAGGTGCTGAAAGAGGGCATTCCTCATAACGTCCTCAACGCCAAGTACCACGAGCGGGAGGCAGAGATCATTGCAGAGGCGGGCCGCAAAGGGGCTGTCACCATCGCCACGAACATGGCCGGGCGTGGCGTGGACATCATCCTGGGTGGCGCGGATCAGGATCCGGGACCGGGCGGGCGGAGCCCGGAGGCGATGGAGGTGGTTGCGCTGGGTGGTCTGCACATCGTGGGAACGGAACGGCACGAGTCCCGGCGCATAGACAATCAGCTCCGCGGACGCGCCGGAAGGCAGGGGGATCCGGGCTCCAGCCGGTTCTTCGTCTCTTTCGAGGACGAGCTGATGCGCCTCTTCGGGGACAAGACGCAGAGTCCGCTGCTGGCGAGCTGGCAGGAAGATCAGGCGCTGGACAATAGCCGCCTGCTCTCCCGCGCCATCGAGCGCGCCCAGAAGAAGGTGGAGGAACACAACTTCGCCATCCGCAAGCACGTGCTGCAGTACGACGACGTGATGAACAAGCAGCGCGAGATCATCTACGGTCAGCGGCGGATGGTGCTGGAGGGTAAGGAGGTCAAGAACACCATCCTGGAGTACCTCCACAATACCGTGCAGGCCTCCATCGAGAGCTTCTGCAACCGGGAGATCCCGCGTTCGGAGTGGGACTTCCAGAGCCTGTTCAACACGCTGGACTCCATCTTCCCGCTTTCACTTTACGCCACCGTGGACGACCTGCGCAGCCGGTCTCTGGAGGAGATGTCCGAGTTCCTGAACGCCATCGTGGACCGGACATACGCCGACAAGGAGCAGCAGATCGGCCCGGAGGTGATGCGGGAGATCGAGCGCTCCATCATGCTGCAGGTCATAGACCGCAAGTGGATGGAGCACCTGGACAACATGGACTTCCTGCGGGAGGGTATCGGCCTGCGGGGCTACGCTCAGCAGGACCCGGTCATCGCCTACCAGAAGGAAGCCTTCGAGATGTTCGGGCAGATGATAGACAGCATTCAGGAGGAGGTGGCCCGCATCATCTACCGGGTGCAGATTGCGCCGGAGCCGGTCCGCCGGCCCATGTTCCGGCCCACTTCCTTCAGCGGCGCAGGAGACGCGCTGGCTCCCCTGAAGGAGGGCGCAGGTCCGAAGCCGGTCTCCGGGAAGGTGGGACGCAATGATCCCTGTCCCTGCGGCAGCGGCAAGAAGTTCAAGCATTGCTGCCTGGGCAAGCAGCCCGTCTCGTGAGGAAGGAAACAGTCTCACGTCCTGTCCGGCAGCGAGGTGACCGTGGGCGGGAGCAAAGCTTTTCAGGGATAGAAATCCCGGCCGGGAGCCCTGCGACCGCGCAGGGCTCTTGCGCATCTAAGAACAGGAAGCGCGGCTGTGGAAGGGGAACTTGCAAGCAGCCGGGCTGGTTTATTGAGGAGGCGGCCGTCGCCGCAGCCGTGCGAGAAACGTGAAATACAGGCGATTCGGAAAAACTGAGCTGCAGGTCCCGGTGTTCACCTTCGGCGCGATGCGCATTCCGGGCGTGCCGGAGGAGGAGGCCCTCAAGACCATCTTCCGGGCGGTGGAGCTGGGAATAACCCATCTGGAGACAGCCCGCGGCTACGGCTCCAGCGAGGAGCTTCTCGGCAAGGCGATGCCGCATCTCCGGCGGGAAGATCTGATCATCACCACGAAGATCCCTCCCACGGAGACCGCCGACGAGATGCGCCGCTTCATCGAGGAATCGCTGCAGCGGATGAACATCTCCCGGATTGACAACTTCGACCTGCACGGCATCAACACTCCCGAGTTGCTGGAGCGCTCCGTGCGCAGGGGAGGATGCATGGACGCGGTCCGGAAGGCTCAGGAAGAAGGGATCATCGGGCATGTGGGATTCTCCACCCACGCTCCGCTTCAGGTCATTCTGGACGCCATCGAGACCCGGGAGTTCGAAAGCGTCAATCTGCACTACTACTATTTCAACCAGCGCAACCTCCCGGCGGTGCGGCGGGCTTACGAGCTGGATATGGGGGTGCTGATCATCTCTCCCACGGACAAGGGCGGACAGTTGTTCCGGCCGACGCAGACGTTGCGGGATCTGACAGCGCCGCTTACGCCCATTCAAGCGAACGCCCGCTGGCTTCTGGCGCAGCCGGAAGTCTCGACGCTGACCCTGGGAGCGGCGCACCCGGAGGAGTTCGACGAGCACATTGCGGTGGCTGACCGCGACGGGCCCTTGACAGAAGAGGAGCAGCAGATCTTCCAGCGGCTGGAGGAGCGCTTCCGGATGCTGGGCCCTGACCGGTGCACCGTATGCCACGAGTGCCTGCCGTGCCCTGAAGGGATCAACATCCCGGAAGTGCTGCGGCTCCGGAATATGGCCGTCGCCTTCGATATGGTGGATTTCGGGAAGTATCGTTACAACCTGTTCGAGAACGCGGGACACTGGTTCCCGGGCAGCAGAGCGGACCGTTGCACCGAATGCGGAGACTGCCTGCCGCGCTGTCCGGAGAAGCTGGACATCCCGCGTCTGCTTTTTGAGACGCATGAGATGCTGGCCGGAGAGCCCGGCAAGAGGATGTGGGGGACCTGATTCCGGCGTCTGCCGGAGAGTCCCCCTCCGCAACCCGCCCAGGCTCCGGCGTTACCGATGAAGATCAGGAAAGGATACAGACGCAAATGTCGAGCGCAGTTGCTGTAAGTGAGGCCACCTTCGAGCAGGAAGTGCTGAAGTCCGATGTCCCCGTTGTGGTGGACTTCTGGGCGCCCTGGTGCGGCCCCTGCCGTCAGATCGCGCCCCTGCTGGATCAGCTGGCTCAGGAATACGCGGGCAAGGTGAAGATCGTGAAGGTCAACGTGGACGACGAACGGTCTCTCGCCATCAAGTACGGCGTGATGAGCATTCCCACGCTGATCTTCTTCAAGCAGGGCAGCGCTGTGGATCAGACGGTGGGCGTCCTGCCGAAGGATCATCTGACACGGAAGCTGGAGGCTCTGCTGAACTAGGCGGCGATAAGGACCAGACCGATGCGGGACGCGCTGCCCGGCGCGTCCCTTCGCTTTTTCAGGATCCTGGACAGGCGTCCTGCACCGTGAGAAAGGAGCGCACCTCCGGGGCGCGAGGGAAGGCGGCCGGCCCACCCCGGCGGGAAGCTTTCAATGCGGCACAGGCGCTGGCCGTCCGGATACGCTCCTCCAGATCCGCGCCGGAGGCAAGCAGGGCACCGTATGCGCCGTGGAAACAGTCTCCACAACCGGTGCTGTCCACGGCAGGCACGCGAAAGGCCGGGAACTGCCGGACGCGGACCGGCTCTGATCCCGCCGCATACCAGCAGCCTTCCGCGCCGCAGGTGACCACGGCGGCCGCCCTGCCGGCGGCAAGGCGCGAAACGGCCTCGGCGGCATCATCCGCTCCAGTCAACTCACGGCTCAGCCGGAGCGGCACGATCAGATGATCCACGAGCTCCAGCAACTCACCCGCCCCCGGCTCATCCAGCCGTTCGATGTCCCCCACCACAGGGATTCCCGCCTGTCTTGCAATCCGCGCAGCCCGGATCTGGCCTTCGATTCCTATATGGTCCACCAGAAGGACCCGCGCCTGGCGGATGTAATCCTCCGGCGGCCCATCCGCGCTTGCCCCTCGCCGTCGGGGTGCGTGGGAGAGCACGGTTCGATCCCCCTTCACCAGAAGAATCACGGATTCGGAAGGACCTGCGTCCTCTCGTCGCACCGCCTGCGAGGTATCCACTCCCTCATCCTGAAGAAACGACTCCACGAACCGCGAGGCCTCGTCACTCCCCAGCATCCCGGCATAAGCGGCGCTGGCGCCCATCCTGCGCGCGGCTACCAGGGCACCCAGCGTCAATCCACCGGGCCGGCGCTCACGGAAAAGCACGCGGACCTTGCTTCCCGGAAGCGGAAACTCATCCAGCTCCACCACATCGTCAACCGACACCGCCCCCAGTCCCAGAACGTCCATCCGCCAATCTTCCTCCATTGCGCCAGCCTGACACTGAAAAAGCCCGGCTGCACGGGCCGGGCTCTCCAGAAGCCGTAATCTCATCACGACTGATGACTAGAGCCTCACGTCAATGATAGCGCTCACTCCAACGGCCTTCACGCGGCTGACCTTGGTCACGTTGATGCTGTCCACAGGAACCAGAGGCCGGACCCGGAATGTGCGGCCGGAGAAGTTCGCCTCCAGCTGGGCGACCGCCTTGCACTGCTCCACCTGATCGCGCGGGCCCGTCACCTGCGCGGCGCCGAGATATGTTCCACTCCCCAGGCTCAGAATGGGAACCACCTTGGTAGCCTGATCCGCGGCCAGATTCTTGTTTCCGGTCAGGTCGTTGATGAACTTATCCAGCTGCCCGCCGAACTGCGTCACCAGAACAGCGATCCCTCCGGCCTTGATGACGCTCCCCAGATCCAGAGCGGCCACCCGCCCGGGCGCGCTCAAGGCGACAGCCAGAGCGATCGCCACCGACACCGCCGCTATTTTGAGTGCCAATGCTTTTCTGCGCATTTCCCGATACCTCGTCTTTCCGCCCGGACCGGCCCCCGGGCAGCTTCTGAATTCTTAGACGGACCCTGAAGCGAAAAAGGGGCCCGGACTCACTGGCGAGCCATCCGGGCCCCTTCAGTCTATGCCACTACAGCCAGATGCCGCAGGGACTTAGAAGTCCATGGACACCTGAGCGACCGCCACGGCTCCCTTCGCCTCATTGGCGCCGTACGGCAGGGACCGGCCCTTGCCGTCGAAGTCAATGATCTGATAGAGGAGCTTCAGGCGGGTGTTCTGAGCCAGCGCCTGGCGGTAGCTGAACGTGTAGTAGTTCTCAGCCGGGGAGGCACCCACAGCCGGATCCCACTTGACAAACTCGCCCTCGAAGCCGAGGGAGCCGTTCGCACCCACCGGGATGCTCACACCGGCTTTGTACTGCTGCAGCTTGTCATCAGCGCCCAGCGGCAGTGCCGCGAGAGCGCTGGTGTTGGTGCGGCCGAGATTCTCGATACCCTCATACCAGGCACCGTAGGCCATCAGGTTGACCTTGCCGAACGCATAGGTCAGGCCCACAGACGGCCCCTCGATGTTGACGGGGTTCTGCCAGCGGCCGATGCGCGCCCAGTCGCCCGGAGCGGAGAAGTTCGGCTCAACGCGCTTGTAGCCGACCTTCACGCCCAGACCACCGATCACGCCCGAGAGCTTGGCCTCCCAGGCCTTGTTGTCGTCGTCAATCTTCACCGTGCCGGCAGGCGCGGTGGGATCAACGCTGGAGTCGGACTGGGTGTAGGCACCCGACAGCTCCCATCCGCCGAGCGGAAGCTTCACGTCCACGCCCCAGATGTCCGCCTGGTCGAAGTACTTGACTCCGCCCACGCGGCTCTCGCCGACGGCCAGGTAGGTGGCGCCGACGTTCAGCTTGCCGACGTCGAAGCCGAGGCGGACACCGGCGCTCTGCTCAGGATACCAGAGGCCACCGGCGGCCATCGCGAACGGGCCGCCCATCGGGGCGACGTTCGGGCGAGCAGCGTAGTTGAACATGCCGCTGTTGGAGCTGTTCTTGGCTGCGAACGCCAGAATGTTCACGGAGCCCCAGGTCCACTCAGCCTTACCACCGTCAACATAGTAGTTGCCGTCGTCCGTCTTCCAGTTGTCGGTGTAGGAGTCCACGTCGTACTTCGCCAGAGTCCACTTGGTGAACTGGATGGGGAAGCGGCCGACGGTGACATCCGCGCCGAGAACCGGAACGGTGCCGTAGGCCAGGAACAGGCTGACGTCGTCAACATCCGAAGTCGCAGAGCGGCCAGTGGAGGTCAGAGACGTCACTGTGCCGTCCAGGTACTGCAGGTAGTTGCCGACATTCAGCACCACCTTGGCGGTGGCGTTGCCATCAGCGTAGTTGAAGATGATGTCGGCGTCGCGCACGAACGAAATGTTCTCGAGCAGGCTGTTGTCATCGCTCAGCTCGCGGCCGTCGTAGTCGTACACGCCGGCCACATTGTCGCTGTCCGCATACTCGCCGACCGCGAAGAAGTTGACCTTCGCGCTGATCTTCAGCTTGCGGTGATAGTCCTCCAGGACCGCGACGCGCTCCTCAAGGCTCGCAACATCCCTCTTCAGGGCGTCCAGGTCCACACCGATCTGAACCAGCTCATCCTTGAACTCGTTGATGAGCTTGTTCAGGTTCGAGAGATCCTGCCCCTCGGGGATCTTGATGCCCTTGACGGCGTCGTTGATCCACTGCTTGATCTGGGTCTCGGACGGTCCGGTCGCTCCAGAGACCTTCGGAACCATATCAGCGATCACCGGAATGGCGCGGGAGATGGCCATCGCGAACTCGTAGCGAGTCATCGCGCGCTTGCCACCGAACGTGCCATCCGGATAGCCGATGATGATCCCGTGGTCCTGAAGCTGGCTGACGGCCTCGTAGGCCCAGTGATCAATCGGGACGTCGGCGAACGGGCCCTGAGCGAAGCTCGGAGCCGCCACCGCCAGCGTCAGACCGATCAGGGCTACGAACATAGCCTTCTTGGTCATTGCTTTCCTCCTAGAATGACTTGACCAGCTTGCCCCCGCCGCGGCCAACAGCCGCGCGGAGGTCTCGAGGATACTGCGCATTCCAGGGAGGGTGAGGAGGCTATCTGCGGTCAGCCCGGCGGATGACAGTGACCATGTTTCCTGTTCATCCCGCCAGTCCTCCCGCAAGAGGAGCTGGACCGCACCTTCCCTAGCGCGCTCTCGCCGCCCCTGCCGGACTTCTCCGGCGCCACCCCGCTGCTCGCCTCTGCGGCCGCGGCGCCCGTCCGTGCCGGGCGGCACATCCTGCCCGCGTATGATAGCCGCTTGCGTCAGAATTGTCAACAGATCAAGCAGGCTTCAACGCGCAGGCAACAAATTGTTGCACTGCGGGGCTCAAACCCCGTACTCTCCACAGGCATGTATTCCGCTTTTTAGCGATTTCTAACCTGCGGTCAGCCGGAATCTTCGCATTCTTTGAGCCACCGCTCCGCCAGCACCACCGCCGCCCAGTCATCCACCGGCTCCGGCGGCGCCAGCATTCCACCGGGGATTAGACGCCGGATTCCGCGCGGAGGATTCTCCCGGAAGTACCTTTTTCTGGCGTCCAGGGAGCTGAACTGCTCGTCCACCAGCACCACCTCCGGCATCCCTTCGCGCGCCCTCAGAACCTTCGCCAGCTTCCTGCCGTTGGTGCCCCCGCCCACAAGCACCCTCTCGGCAGCCGTAGAGGCGAGCATCTGCTCCACCGTGCGCACCAGATCGTGAGTGTCGCAGATGGTCCGGGCGAGCACCCTCTCCCGGGAAACCGCGGCCACTCCGCACTTGGCCCGTCCCGGATCCACCGCGATGACCGTCAGCGCCTCTTCCGTCACCTTTTCTGGATCGAGAACTCCAGCTCCAGTGGGCCGGCGCTGGTCACGGCGTTCTTCGCCCGCGCGCAGAGACGCACCGGTCCTTTCGCCTCGCGGATGTCGGCCACCAGCGCGGCCAGGCGGTCTACATCCATCTCGAAGTAGACCGGCTCCCCTCCTGCTTTCAGGCGGGGAATGAGGTCCGCCCGGGCCGCCGCCGAGCGTACATCCGTGGCCAAAAACTCCCGCACCTCCTGGGAGATCGTCTGATTAGATAGCCGCCCGTCCAGCGTCACGCAGGCGAGAAGGTCGCCCGCAGAGAGGATGGGCTTGTTGCGGAACAGCCGCACGGCCACCGGCACCGTCTCCCCCGCGATGCTGTTTCCCGGAACGGTAATCTGCATGACGACGGATTCACGGCTCTCGTGGATCTGCTCCGCGATGGCTGCGACGCTCTGGGGCTCCTGGAAGCGCTCCTCCCGGCCGCCTTCCACGGGACGGAAGACGGCCGGAGCGATGATAACCGCCCGGCCATTCGGTCCCTTCTTTGCGCCCCGGGCCTC
Organism: Armatimonadota bacterium; assembly: GCA_037478975.1. GTDB lineage: Bacteria > Armatimonadota > UBA5829 > DSUL01 > DSUL01 > CALCJH01. Next base: position 6,404 of record JBBFLP010000008.1, on the reverse strand, counting down.
GGCCTTGGCGCTTGCTATCTCAAGCGCCCTGTAGACGTTCGCACGTATCTCCGACAGGCGGGGCGAGTAGTCCACCACCACGCGCGCCACCTCCTCGCCCGCCCCGAAGATGATGGGGCGCTCGCGCAGCTCGCGATAACCCGCCAGCGTGATCCCCGCCCGCTGCTGAGCCTGTACCACCAGCCGGTTCTGCTCGGCCAGGATGCGCGCAGCCTTGCGGATGTCTTCCTGCGCCCTGGCCACATCCCGGCGTGCCTGCGTGAGGCGGGCCTGCTCCTCAGCAAGGCGCTTTTCATAATCCTTCAGCCGCCCCTGTTGCTCGCGGATCTTGCGGTCCAGTTCCGCTTCCGTCTTGCGGGCCTTCAGCAGGTCTTCCGTGGCCTTCTTCAGACTCTGACGGGCTTTCTCAAGCGAACTTTCGGCCTCTCTCGCGGAGGCCATGGCCTTCTCCGCCGTTTGCACCGCGTTCCTGCGGCGCTCCTCCAGTTCCCGGGTCTCGCGCTTCAGGCGGCGGTTCTCCGCCAGCACCTGCGGGCCCTCCAGTACCACGCGGGTATATTCCCGGTTCACGGCAAGGAGCAGCCCCAGGGTCAAAACGGCGATGAGCATTCCGGTGATGGATGTCACTACGATGGCGGTGTGGCGGGGCCGCAGGCCCAGCAGCGACAGGCGCGCCTTACCCATCCGGCGGCCCAGCAGATCGCCCACGTAAGCGATCAGCCCCGCTCCTCCGATCAACGCCGCCAGCAGGATGACCGTGTAGCCCATACTTTCCTTATATACGGAAGCTGCTCAGCGTGACGCTCTTGCCAGCAGCAGCAGTCCCACCGTCAGGAAGATCACATCCGCCATAAAGCTCCCCGCGATGGGGCTGATCTGACCGGCCTTGGCCAGCGCGCTGGAATACTGCCACACCATCCAGTACGCGAAGATAAGCCCGATGCTCAAGCCGAACCCCACCGCCGCCCCTCCGCGGTGCGGCCGCAGTCCCAGGGGAGCCGCGATCAGCGCGAACACCAGACTGGCCAGCGGAACGGCCAGCTTGTTGTATAGCTCCACCTCCAGTTTGAGCGTGTCTCCGCCGGTGCGCTTCATCCGCTGTATGCGCTGCGCCAGCTGCGCGAAGTTCAACTCGTCCGGGTCGCGTTGCTCCTCAACCACTTCGTCCGGGGTCCGGTTGATGTTCACCGCCCGGGTGCTCCACTCCCGGAACGTGTTGACCGTGGCCCCGCCAGCCGGGTCCAGCGTGCGCATGGCGCCGTTGTAAAGCCGCCATTCGGTGCCCCCTTCCCAGCGCGCGCGTTCCGCAAAGAAATAGATCTGCGGGCCCTGCTCGGTGAAACCGGTGAAGATGGTCACATTACGCAGTTCACGCGTCTTCGGATCCATCCCACCGTTTACAAACACCACCGAGTTGTAGCGTCCTCCCTCCACATCGGAGATGATGAACGCCTTCTGGAGAGGAGTGATCTCCCCCAGTGCCCGTTCGCGGAGCTCGGTGGAGCGCCGCTGTGTCTGGGGAGCCAGCCCCTCGCTCAGCAGATAGCTGAGCAGTGTCACCACCACGGCCACCGCCACCACCGGCCGCATGATCCGCCAGAGGCTTACCCCTCCCGCCCACAGAGCCACCATCTCGCTGTCCGAAGACATCCGCGAGAACGCCAGCAGCACCGCCAGAAGCACGCTCATTGGTAGCGTCAGGACGATGACCGAGGGCAAATACAGTAAGAAAAGCTCCGCGACCACGGGAAACGGGACGCCCTGCACCAGCAGGTTCGTCAGCCTGGAAAGGTAGCCTCCAGCGAAGAACAGGCTGGTAAAGGCCGCCACCCCGAACAGCAGGGGCGGGATAAGCTCTCTTAACATCAGGCGGTCAACCGTGCGCATCCCTGCCCCTTTTACAGCGTGAAGTTCTCACCCAGGTAGTATTTCCGGGCCAGCGGGTCGTTCAGAATAGTCTCTTCCGTCCCGGAGCAGACCACCCGCCCCTCAGCCACGATGTACGAGCGATCTGTGATGCTCAGCGTCTCCCGGACGTTATGGTCCGAGATGACCACCCCGATGCCGCGCGACGCCAGCTTACGGATCATCTGCTGAATCTCGCTGATGGCGATGGGGTCCACGCCGGTGAACGGCTCGTCCAGCAGCAGAAATCCGGGATTGGCGGCCAGTGCCCGGGCGATCTCCACCCGCCTGCGCTCGCCGCCGGAAAGCGCGGAGCCGCGCACATTCGCGCGGTCAGCCACTCCAAAATCCTCCAGCAACCGCATCGCCTCGTCGCGTCGCTGGCTGGCCGGTACGCCACGGCTCTCCAGATAGAGCATCACATTCTGGAAGACTGTCAGTTTGCGGAAGATGGAGGCTTCCTGTGGAAGATACCCGATGCCCAGGCGGCTGCGGCGGAAGATGGGCTGCGAGGTGATGTCGTATCCATCCAGGAGCACCTTGCCGGATTCCGGCCGCACCAGGCCCAGAATCATATAGAAGGTAGTGGTCTTACCCGCACCATTCGGCCCGAGCATTCCCACCACCTCGCCGCGCTCGGCGGAGAAGCTGAGGCTGTTGACCACCCGGCGGCCACGGTAGCTCTTGACCAGCTCCTGGCAGACGATGCTCACAGGGTCACTTCCCCTGTCCCTTGCCCTCCGCCGGCCGCGCCCTGGGAGTCGCCCGCACCTCCGCCGGGTTCCCTTCCACGCGGAAGCGCGTGTCGTCCGGTCCGGCATTCATATAGTAGGTCACGCGGCCGGCTCGCATGACTCCAGGCTCCTCCAGATCGGGGCTGGCCAGCGTCACCACCACATCCCCTTCGAAGGTCACCGTTGAGTCCTGACCGTTGTAAGTGGCGGTGCGGGCCGTGACCCGGACGGGTTGTCCGTCCGGCGTGGTGGAGCGCACATTCACGTTGCCGGTGGCGCTGACCTTCGAGACGAACCCAGCGCGGTCTTTCGCCTGACGATCCAGATACACCACAATCCGGTCCGCCTCCACAAACAGGGCTCCGTCTGATGTCTGGGCAGTGGGACGCCCGCCGGAGAGCACCCACTGGCGGTCGGAGATGTCCATCGTCTTCGCGGTGACGCGGACCGTCCCCACAGTCCGCGAGGTCTTACCGGAATCCGGAGCAGCCACGGTTCCCGCCGCCAGGGCGCAGACGCAGACCAGAACCAGGATGCTTCCCGCGCTCCAGGCGCATTTCGCTCGTCTCATCGCTTGTTCTCCTGCAGCTTCTGCGGCAGACCGATGACCGCGGTCACCCTCTCGCTTCCGGTAAGCCGGATGCGGTCCAGGTTCATATCCGTCTCCAGCCTGTCTGCCTGAAAGGAGCCCACCGGGTTTGAACCCTGCACATTCCCGGCGGCGACGACGCGGTCGGTCTTAAGATCCACCGTAACCGTGTCGGCCCGGAACCAGGCGCCGGCTTCGTCGCTTTTCGCCGTCACCCCTCCCCAGGCGTGAAGCCGTCGTGCCTCCGCGTTGGCCGCCAGCCCCCCGAACGAAAGCATCAGCCGGCGTCCCTTCTCGCCAAAGACCTCTACTTCCCCCTTGCGGACCGTGGCGCGCGCTGCGGCCTGGTCCAGTTCCGTCTGCTCGGCAAGGATGCGCCACATCGGCCTGCCGCGCTCGTCCTCCTGAACCGTCTCGGACCGCTTGATAGTGACTCCCAGCGCCGGGCGCTCCTTGGCTGGAGGGGACGGCTCCTGGACGGCGCGCCGTTTGCCGCAGCCGCCACTGGCGGCCACAAGGACAACGGCACAAAGCAAAGTGACAGCGCGTCTCAGGACAGGCATCAGCGGACAGACCGGCGGCCGCTGCGGGGGCTTCCCCGGAGCCGCCTCCCGATGCAACCTCTTTCCGTGTATTCAGACTCCCGCCGGTTGCGGAGGCGTTTCCCGGTGACGCGAGAGCCGCTGACGCCCGGGACGGACGCGGTCATTATAGCCCCCGGCGCTTTGCAAGTCACTCAGGCCGTCCGTATTTCTTCCTCGCGGCCAGCGCTATCTATTCTGTACAATATGGCGGCCGCTCATTCAGCGGCACGGAGGAGATCCGGAACAGGCCACCGGCAGTGCAGACGCACCCGATGAAGGAAGAAGCCATCCACGTGCTTCACCTGCTGCGTCCTTCGGCAGGCGGAATGCGCACGCACGTCCGCACGCTTCTGGAACACCACGACCTCTCCCGCCTGCGCGTGACCCTGGCGGCCCCGGCTGCAATGCGGGATGCTCTCTATGGCGGACTGGAAGACCGCGCCGGTTTCCGGGGGCTGGAGATGACCGATCCGGCGGTCCCCTTCGGTCTGATCTACTCGGGTATCCTGCTGTCCGCACTCATCAGGAAGGAGAAGTTCCATATCATTCACGCTCACGGCGTACGCGCGACGCTTGCGGCGGCGCTGGCCGGCGGAGGAGCGCGGGTCCGGCTCGCTACGCTTCACCGGCCCTTGCCTCGCCCCGTGAACCCGGCTGCCCGCTCCATGCTGACCCTGGCGCTCAGGGCTATGGACCACGTCGTCGCGCCGTCCGAGCGCATCCGCCAGGATCTGCTGAAGGCAGGGCTGGACCGGTCGCAGGTCTCCCTTATTCCAGAGGGGGTTGACGCGGCGCGTGTCTCCGAAGCGGACAAACTGCGGGCCTTGCGCAGCGCCGGACTGGACCCGGATCGCCCGCTGGTGCTTTTCCCTGCGCGCCTCTGTCCGGGCAGCCAGTTCCGGCCGGTGACCCGGGCGGCCGCGGAGATCCTCCGGCTGGCGCCGGAGGCGCAGCTTGTCGTGGCCGGAGAAGCTCCCCCGGATGCCTCGTCCCAGCGTCTGCAGCGCGCGCTTGCGCAGATGGGAGCAACCTGCACGGGAGCTGTTGAAGATCTGTGCGCCCTTCTTGCGGCGGCTTCCGTCATCGTGGCACCTGCTCCCTGCCCGGACCTTTCGCGCACGCTGCTGGAAGCGATGGCTCTGGGGGTATCCCCTGTCTGTGTGGACAGCGGCGACGCGCGATGGCCGGTGCAGGATGGCGTGACGGGCAGGCTGGTGCCACAGGGGAACCCGGCCGCTCTGGCGGAGGCGGCCGTTTCGCTGCTCCGCCACCCTGAAGAGGCGGAGAGACTGGGGAGGGCGGCGCGGGAGCGCGTCCGCACGGAACATTCGGGCCAGCAGATGGCGCGCAGGCTTGAGATCCTTTACGAGAGCCTGCTGTCCCGGGCGGAAGGAGGCGGAGCTTGCGCGGCGCGATCCTGATCTTGCTCGGGACTTTGAGCATCGTGGCGCTATCTGCCCCCGCCCTTGGCGGCCGCAGTGGTGTGCCTGGTCCTGCGGCAGATGCGGGGGTGCTGCTCATCCTGGTTCCCTCTCTGACCCTGGACGATGTGATGAGGATGCCGGCCCTCCGGCGGATCGCGGAAGAAGGATGCTCCGCGTTGATGAGCAGCCGGGTCGGCCGGCCTATGGACGCCCCCTTTGTCCCCGCGGATTTCGATCCGCTCATCTCCGGCTACTTCTCCCTGGCCACAGGGGCACGCGCAGCGGCCGGGGGCGGCAGCGCATTGATTCTGCAGGATTCCGAACTCTACGGAGGCCGGACAGCCCGTCAGGTGTGGGAGTTCCGGCACAGCCAGCCCGGGAACGGTTACCGGCTCTTTGCTCCGGAGTTCCAGGCGGAGCTGCGGCGGGCGAAAGCGGCTCCGTATCCGTTGAAGCCCGGAGCCCTGGGCGGCCATCTGGCGGCAAGGGACATCAATGCGACTGTCCTGGGCAATGCGGACCTGCCGGATGCCACTCTTCGTCCTGCTGCTCTGTTTGTTCTGGACACCAGCGGGCGGGCGCGCTCCGGGATCGTGGGCGGAGAGATGACGCGGCGCGACCCGGACTATCCATTCGGGCTCCGCGCGGACCGGGAGGCGCTGCTGCGCAGGGTGGAGGAGAGCCTGAAGGGGAACCGCTTCATTGTGGTGGAGACGGGAGACGCCTTCCGCTACGCCCGCTACGAGACTGAGACCCTCCCCGGCGCACGTCCCGGGGTGCGGAAGCGGGTGATGGAGAGTGTGGATTCCATTGTCTCCGGCTGTCTTGACCTGCTTCCGGCCGGATGGCGGCTGGTGGTGGCGTCCCCCGGACAGGTATTCGATGAGGAGGAACCGGGCGCGTCCTCGCTTGCTCCGTTGCTGAGCTTCCGGCGGGGAGAAGGGCCTGGACTTCTGACATCCGGATCCACCAGAAGGGCCGGCGTGGTGGCCAACACGGACCTGGCGACGGCGATCCTCCACTGGCTGGGTATCCCGGCCCGCATCGGCAGCGGACAACCGATGGAGGCCGTGCCTTCGGCTATTCCACTTCGGGAACTGACCGCAATCCGGGACGAGGCCGACTATCAGTCAAAGACGCGCGGAGCCGTCCGGGGATTTGTGTATTT
>JBBFLP010000007.1:16917-29325 GCA_037478975.1 Armatimonadota bacterium | reverse complement strand
CAATCCAGATTACAGATGGCGCCGGTCGGCTTGGCCAGTATGTGAAACGCAGAGCAAGTCTTGATATGTGCCATAGGCCGGACTGCGGCTTGAGCTTTCGGGAAGCAAGACGCCCGCTGCAGCAGGCATCAGCTCATCCCCGGGGCATTATGCGCCCGGACAGCCCAAACCGTCAGGATGAGCCGCCCGGGCGAACGCCCTTCGCCGGAGTCCGCCGCTTCGGCACCTACGCTTTCATCCAGGACCAGCCTTCGGGCGGAATGGGTCCACGCGCAAACCCGGCTCGGAGAGGCGGTACCCTACCCTGACCCTGCACATACAGCTCGTGGCTGAACGGCAGGGGGGTCACGTAGAGGTCGAGCATATAGCCTGCCAGCATTTGCAGGAAACTCGGCGTGAGCCGATGCAGGTGCACCATGCAGAGCGAGATGGACTTCGCCGCTTGCCACATCCCCCGGGGCCGGGGTTGGCTCCAGTCTGCAACCATGAACCACGGAAGAGTCACGATGTGGCTCATCGCCCGCATTGTGCCACCCAGCCACCAGTCGTACCGCGGATCCAGGCGCACATCAAGCCCCGGGACTCCTCGTTCTTCGCAGATGTCGAACAGCTGCCGGAGGGGTAGATGCCAGGTGGGCCCGTAACGCGCAATCAAGGTCCGGTGTATGAACCGCCCGCCATCTCTGTAGCCAAGGGCCTCCAGCACCTGTCCGCGAGTGGTGGCTCTACGAAGCTTTACGATGCACAGCCGGCGGCATGCTCTTGCGCTCTTCAGTGCCATCTCGGCTCCGGTCGCCAGGAGCAGCAGGTTCACGTAATCGTTGGGGTGCAGATCCGGGGGAATGTTCTCCGCGATAAGATACTCCGGTCGGATCCGCCAGTTGGTCTCATCAACATACTTGAGCGGCATGGTTGCACCTCCTTTCGCTCGGCCGGGCCGGCCGTGCCCTGACCGGCAGGGCAATAGCCGGCGGGTTCGTCAGCCGTCGCAGACGCGGTGGTTCACCGTGACGCAACGGACTTGTTCGGTGGGGGGATCGGCGTACTGCTGGGCGAGCAGCGGAAAGACGCGCAAGAATCCTTCTTTCCGGCGGGTCAGCAGAACGCTCTGGAGGTGACTGCCGCCCTCTCGGGGCGATCCGGCACGGACTCTGCGGCAACGGGCCGGGTCCGTACCCGGCAGGAAGGGGAGAGGAGCCAGACCGGAACAGGGCGCAAACCCTGTCTCCGGTGACGCTCAGTGCCTTGCCATACTTATCATCCTCCGTGTGTTCGCCTTCCCGGGACTCTGCACAGCTCCGGCGCTCTCCGGGCGCGCGCCAATTCCCGGTCTTCGATTGTTGTCCATGGCTTCAGATCGCCGATGCCGGCAACGCTGCCCGTTCAGGCAGAGCATTCCGGACGGCTTTCCTCCTGTGGACCCACCTCCCGATGCGCGGGAAGCATCTGGCGGAAAGCAGACTGTGCAGTCCCGCTCTCGTTTGCCAGGTGCCACAACATATTATACCGCTTTTGGCGCCTTCACGCGAGCGGGACCCGCCCCCTCTAAGGCCGGAAGCACATCAGGGCCCCAAGTGTCCGCATCAAGTGAGGAAAGCCGTCATTCCGAAGCAAAGACATCCCCGGGGGCAGTGCGTCACGAAGGGGAAAATGAAGGGCCTCTGTAAGCACTCGACGGCACTTCAGTCGGCAGGATTTCAACGCCTGCACGCGGCGAGGGAGAAAGAAAGTGGGCGAAACAGGGCTCGAACCTGTGACCTCTTCCTTGTAAGGGAAGCGCTCTCCCGGCTGAGCTATTCGCGTCCACCTCACCCGTTCCCGCGTTCAAAACGCGCCACATCAGTAGACTGATGTGACCCCTAATCCGGAACCCGTCCGGTGACTGATGTGCTCCCAGCCCGTAACAACAGCACATCAGTCAGTCTCACAGAGTCTATTATAGCACGGCAAGGCAACAGGCAGGAGGGGACGCCCTGTCACCGGTCCGTGGACAGGCTGGCCTCCGCTTTGCGTTTCCGGTATGCCGCCACCTTGCAACGCCCGGAGCAGTAGATTGCGTCTCTGCGAGTCCGAGACCGGCCTTCTCCCCTCTCGACCAACCAGAAGCCTTTACCGCATTGCTGGCATATGCGGCGCTGACGGATGCCGACAATCTCCTGCGCCAACTGGAGCCACATGAAGCCAAGGAGGTTCGCGGGCCGCGTGACGAGTTCCGGCGGGCCGTCAAGTATTTGAAGCTGGACGTGGACGTTGTCCTTCAGACTGTCATTGACGAGCCGGCGGAGGTGAAACCAGAGAGCGCCTTCCTTGGTGCCTCCGGCAGCCAGTGTGTTCAGCGTCCTTTTAACCAAGCCACCTCCCCGCTTTTCGAAGTCCACGGTGTACCAGTCAACCGCTCCCGGTTGCGCTTGAACTGCGGGGCGGTCAGTCACCACCTCTTCCAGCGCTTCGAAGTCTCCTGTCTCCAGGATGCGATAGGCCGTTAGAGCCTCCCGGATAAGCTTTGCCTCTGCCTGCCAACGGCTAACCTGTTCCGCGTAGATTTTGCTTCGAAGCATTCCGTATCTGCTGGCGAAGTTGAGGCAGTCTTCCGGCGTCTGGATTCGGGAGAAGACCCGATAAAGCCCGGGCCTCTGCTCCGGCTGGTACTCCCGCCACTGGCTGACCGGGACCGACGGCCCAATGTAGAGCACGCCTTCCACCTCCTCGAGCTCATATCCCGAGGCTGCAACAGGCCACTCAGAAAAGTGCACGTGTATACCCCTCTGTAACCGCTAGTGCTTGCTTCCTCCTTGTATCACACGGACAATGTGTCTGTCAAAAACGGTCAGGAAGAACGCTAGGAGGTGAAACCGTGAATCCAAATCAGAACGCTTCGACCCTGCAGACCGCGACGGTCCAGGAGGCTTGCAGCCTCCTACGGGTCAGTCGGCCGACCCTCTTCCGGATGCTGAAGACCGGGGAGCTTCCCTCGCTGATGGTGGGGAAGAGGAACCGGCGCATCCCACTCGTGGCGATTCAGCGGTTGCTGGATGAGGCAATGCAGGAGGGAAAGTGAGATGAGCAAAAGAAGAGGCCCCGGCCCTGCCTTCCGGCAGAGCGACGGGGCGAGACTCCAGAATGCATTGCAAGGTAGCACGGCCTGGCGGCCCGTGTCAACGTTGATTGCCAGCGACGGCCGCAGGACATTCTATGCCGGGCTGTATGACCCTTCAACTGCAACCTTCCGCAAACGGTTGGAGCCGGAGCACATCCTGCGCCACCCTCCAGCCATCGCACTGCAGGTGTGCGTGGTGGAGGAGCTCCAGAGGCGAGGATGCCGGCAGATTGAAGCACGAATGCCGGACGGGGATGTCCTGACCGTCCCGTTTGCGCTGTTCACGCTGAAGGCAGAAGTGCTCGACCGAGGATTCGGGGCGCAGCTCGCTCTGCCTCTGCGCTACTGGACCAGCCGGCGCAAGAGCGAGCTGCAGCCGGCTCTGACCGGGCTGGAGGTGTAGGCATGGACCTCATCAGCGCAAGAAAGCGCGGCCTGTGCCTCATCCCGGTCCGGGCGGACAAGAAGCCTCTGGTCCCGTGGAAGGAGTTTCAGGAGCGGCTTCCAACAGATGCGGAGTACGAGCACTGGAAGAGCCGCAACCCCGCCGCATGGGCCGTCGTCACCGGCAAGAAAAGCGGGTGCATCGTGCTCGACTTTGACGGAGAGGCGGGACGCAACACACTGTCCTGCCTCAGACTGGAGCCGCACGTCCAGACCCCTTCCGGCGGTGCGCATGTCTATGTGGAGCATCCCGGTGTCCCCGTCACCACCGCCAACCACGGAGCCTGCCGGGAGCTCAACCGGCTGTTTCCGGGCATGGACGTCAGGGGAGACGGCGGCTACGCCATCGCGTTCGGCAGGAACCACGCCGGGGAGTATCGCTGGATAGGCCCGGACGACTTCCTGCCGTTCGAGAACCTGCCGCCGGATGTGCAGAGGCTCCTCACAGAAGGCGCGGTAAGGCCCCTGGATGCCTCTCACGGCGCGTCAACCTGCGAGCAGGACCAGGAAGACCTGCTGCAGGAGGCGCTCCGGGAGGCCGAAACTGCCGGGCGCAACAACGCGCTGTTCAACCTTGCCTGCAGGCTAAGGGACACGGGCTTGCGTGAAGAAGAGGCTCTGCCGGTGTGCCTGCGTTTTGCGGAGCTTGCGCCCGCGACGAACGCAAAAGGCACCGAGGGACCGCTTGTGGAGTCCGAAGTCCGGGCAACCGTGCAGAGCGCCTTCAGCCGGTTGGTGCGGGAGAACAGGCAGCACGCCGCAGGCCGCCGGTCCCAGGCAGGCCGATTGCTGCGGGCTGTAAGGCCGCATCTGCGCCTGATGCATTCCCCGGACGGCCTCTGTTTCGCGCAAGTCCCGGGCGGCCGGACACTGGTCATTTCTGACGCGGCCTTCAAGCAGTGGCTGCGCCGGTTCTGGCTGGAAGAAGACCCGCTCGACGAGCCGCTGCGCAGTGAAGTTATCACGGCAGTGACGCAGACGCTGGAGGCGCTGGCGGCGGACGGGGAAGAGCGGCACGTCTACCTGCGAAGCGCGCCAGACGGCGAGGGCGGTATTTTCTACAACCTCGGCAGCGGTAGGGTGGTCCACATCACACGGGAGGGCTGGAGCCTCCACCGGGACACGCCGGTCCTGTTCCTCGACCCTGGCAGACAGGAATCTACCCTGCCAGACCCTCAACAGGGAGGAAGCCTGCTCGACCTCAGGCGATTCCTGCACTGCGACGACGAGCAGTTTGCGCTTGTGTGTGGCTGGTTGGTTTTCAGTGTGACGCCGGGCCCGAAGTTTCCGCTACTGGCGCTCTCAGGAGGGGAGGGTAGCGGGAAGTCCACGGCCACCCGCATCCTCAAAGAGCTTGTTGACCCTGGCAAGCCTGAGTTGCTACAGGCTCCCAAGGAGCCCCGCGACATCTGGATAGCGACGCGCTCCAATTCCGTGCTTTCGTACAACAATGTCTCCGTCCTGCCGTCAGAGCTATCGGACACCCTCTGCATAGTGCTGGACGGCGACGGCAGTGCGCAGAGGAAACTCTACAGCGACGAGGAGCTCCGCACGTGGCAGGCAGCGCGGCCGGTGATTATCAACGGCATCCCGGAGGTGGTCACGCGGTCAGACCTTATGGACCGTGCCATACCCCTTACCTTGCAGCGGGTGGAGCACTACGTAGAGGAGGACGAGCTACTTCAGGAGTTCTACAGGCTCAGACCTTCACTACTCGGTGCGCTCTTCGACGCTGTCGCCCTTGGCTTGCGGCAGCGGGACTCAGTCGAGCCAGACCGCACAGCGCGTCTCGCCTCATTCGCGCGTTTCGCGGCTGCCGCAGCGCCGTCGTGGAAGTGCAGCCCGCAGGCCTTCCTGCAGTGTTACCGGGAGGCGCGTCAAGAGGGACAGCGGTCCATTCTGGACGGCGACCCGGTCATTGAGGCGCTGATTCGGCTCATGGAGGACCACGAGGCCGGCGAGGCGCGCGGCGCGCGGCGAGGCACGGCCTCGGACCTGCTGGAGGAGTTGAACCACCGCACTCCGCCGGAGAGACGCGGCAAGCGCTGGCCGGCTAACGGCAAGAGCCTCAGTCAGTATCTCAGGCGGATGACCCAACCGCTGGCAGTCGCCGGTTACGCCGTGTCCTGCAGCAAGTCAGGGGGGCAAAGAGTCCTAGAAATCGCACACCTGGACAGGGACGCAAGTGCTACCCACAGGGACGCAAACAGGGACGCAAACAGGGACGCAAACACGACTTGCGCCCCTGTGACAGAGGCAAAGTCACCTGTCAGCGTGTCTCAGAACGTCTCATTCGGTTCCAGCTCTGGGAGGACAGGGACGCAAGGGACGCAAAATTACCCTTCTTTCTCTGTTGGGCACCAGAGCAAGAGAGGAGTAGAGATAGGAGAGTATATAGACCCTGTAACAATAGAGAATTTGCGCCCCTTGCGTCCCTCTCCGGTTGAGGACTACGAGCCGCCCCCCGACTGGCTGGAGACCATTGCCCCGGAAGAGCAACCGCCACCTGAGGAGGAGGAGGACCCGGACTGGGAGTCTGCCTCAGAGGATGCTGTTGTCCAGGCCACGCGGGCTCTCCTGGAATCCGGCCGGTATCCTGCCAGTCTGCCAGACCTGCGCATCGTGGACTGCAGGCGGTATCTAGAGTCCAACCTGCGGGACGCGGTGGACGGGCCACCGGCCATACGAGACCCCGCCATTGACCGTCTGCGCAGGCTACTCGAGCACGTGGACGCAGCCGGGCGGTGATGCGCAACAGTTGCGCATCCGGTGTTGCGCAGTTGCGCATGGGGTTTGTGCGGATTTTCCACCGGCTGCGGATGCGCAGGCATTCCGGTGGAACGCCTCTGCCAGTGGCACCGGCAACTTTTGCAAATGCAAAAGTTGCCGGTCCGGCTGGACACTGGACCGGGTCGCCGGGGTGTTAGGGGTGGATGCATCCACGGTCTGCCGTTGGCTGTCCGAGGCAGCTTTTGCAAATGCAAAAGCTGCCGGTCGTGATGGCTGGACAGGCGGCTGGACACTGGAACGGATTGCCGGGGTGTTAGGTGTCAGCGCAGACGGTGTCAAACTGGACCGGAGATACCGAGGCAGCTTTCCAAAATTTGAAAGCTGCCGGTCGTTCCGGCTGGACACTGGGACGGATTGCGGGGGTGTTGGGGGTTGGCGTTGGAACGGTCCACGGCTGGCTTCCAGACGAGGCAACTTTTCAGAATCGAAAAGTTGCCGGTCGTGACGGCAAACAGCGTCCGGTGCGCTACCGTCCCCGGACTGCGGTGTTTTGCCAAGGCAGCTTTTAAAAATTTAAAAGCTGCCGGTCGCCATCACCAACGCGCGCGGTCAGTGGGAAAATACCAGACCGGCCGCAGGCGCGCTGTACGGCCAATCTGAGGCCATCTGCGGCCATTCTGGCACTGCGCCCGGCAGGACAATTTCCGGGTATATTGCGTGCGATACGAACACATGTTCTGTCCGCACGGACAGAATGAGGGCCTGCCAAATGACAGAATCTGACAGAACCGGACTCACACCGGAACAGGAACTGGCTATCGCGCGCCTGGTAGAGGGCGCAACGGACGCGGAGGCTGCGGAGACCGCCGGTGTGACGCGGCAGACCGTGAACACGTGGAGGAACCGCAATCCGGTGTTCATGGCGGAGTTGAACGCACGCCGCAGGGCCCTGTGGGATGCGCACCAGGACCGTATGCGCCGCCTCATCAGCCGGGCCCTGGACGTGCTGGAGGAGGACATGGCAGACGACAGCCAGTCGCCCGAGTGCAGACGGCTGCGTCAGGCGGCCGCCGTCCAGGTGTTGCGCGCAGCCACCGGCCTGAAACCGGACGGCCCGGTCCACCCCGGCGAAATAGATGTCGAACTGCGTTCGCAGGAGATAATGCTGTCCGGGCTAACGCGCTATAGCAAATAGCCGTTTCGCGGATTATGCGGAACCCGGACGCCATACTGGCGGCGCTGTTTGCGAACCGTCCAGCGCCGCCGCCACGGTCTGCAGACCGTGTCAGCCTGCTATGCGGCCTGCTGGACGCGTATGAGCGAGAACTGAGCGGACGGCTGGACCGGTATCTGCAGATAGCGCGCAGAGGCCGTGAACGCGCGTTAGACGGCCACGACCTGGACGGCTATGCGTGGGATATGCACCTCAACGTTATCTGCGGCAGGAAACTGCGGGGAATGCGGTTCCGTGGACTGCGAGGCGCAGAGCTCGAGCAGGCCGTCCGGTACCTGGACACCGTCTGACGTCCGTGACCTGCTGCGCCGCGCGTTGACCGCGTGCGTGGTGCCTCTGTCTGACATGGAACGCTACCGCCGGGCCGTCGAGGACGCAACGGACAGCGAGCTCGAACAGTTAGGCCGCCGGTGGTGGCGATTTGTCCCCACCCGGTGACTGTCACAGGGAAACAGCGGGGGCCCGGCCGTCCACCGGGCCCCCGCCTGACGCATCCTGCGCCTCATCCCGTCCGTGGTCAGCAATCATAACCGGCATCCCGCAGGGCCGCCCGTTCGTCCTCTGGTGCGTCCACCACCTCATACAGCGTCCACGAGAACCGGTCCACCGGCTCGCCGTCCTCAGTCTCCAGCACCGGCTGGCCGTAGCTGGACGCCGCGCTGTCCGTGGATAGCCGCAGCGTGTATTCCTCGTCTGTCAGTTTGAATCGTGCTCGCATCTCCTGCCTCCCTCACAGCACCCGCTTGCGCGTCTTCGACGGGACCGAGAGCCGGTCTGCCGGTGAATAGAGCCGGTGCTTCTCCTGGACGTCCGTATCCGCCACATCCGTATACCGCCGCGTCATCGTCAGGTCTGCGTGTCCGAGGATGCGCTGCAGCGTGAACACATCCCCACCGGCGCGCAGATAGGAGACGGCGCAGGTGTGCCTCAGACGGTGCGGTCCAACCCTGCGCCGGATACCGGCGCGCTCCGCCGCCTGACGCACGATATGCCCGATGCGGTAGCGGTCCACGCCCTGCCCGTAGCAGTTGACGATGAGCTGCGGTGCCTCGACGTTGCCACGGACCGCCAGCCAGTCCTCCAGAGCCTCTGCGACCGTCTGACCGAACGGGACGCGGCGCGGTTTGCCGCCTTTGCCGCAACGCACCAGCAGGACGCGCTCGCTGGTGTCCACGTCGTCCAGTCTGAGGGCTGCGAGCTCTGAGGCGCGCAGGCCGCAGTCCACCAGCAGCAGCAGGACGAGCCGGTCCCGGCGGCCTAGCGGTGTGTCCGGGCAGGATGCCACCATCGCCTCCACCTCCTGCTGCGCCAGCGGCTCTATGACCGGCCTCGGTGCCTTCGGGCGGGGCAGCCCCTCCGCCGGGTCCGGGTGACCGAGGCTGCGCAGGTGTTTGCCGAACGCCTGCAGTGCGTTGTAGTAACGCTGGACGGTGGAGGGCTTCCGGCCCTTGCTGACCTGCAGCAGGAAGGATTGCAGGTGCTTCTGAGAGAGCTGCTCCAGCCGAAGCTCCCCGGCCTGTTCAACGAGCCGGGAGAGGACGCCTTCGTTGAGCGTCACCGTGGACCGTGAAAGGCCGCGTGCACGGCAATGACGCAGGAAATCCGAGACCGCCTCAGAGACCGTTACAGGCCCCTGCAGGAGCACGAGAGGAACGCTGTCTGCCATTCCAGAGCCTCCATCCGGGCTGGACTGATGTGACATTCGGACGGGTGTGCTCCGGAATGACTGATGTGCTATCAGGCCTCCGGCGACGGCACTTCAGTCGGCAGGATTTCAACGCCTGCACGCGGCGAGGGAGAAAGAAAGTGGGCGAAACAGGGCTCGAACCTGTGACCTCTTCCTTGTAAGGGAAGCGCTCTCCCGGCTGAGCTATTCGCCCGCGAAGCCGTGTGCAGGAGTTCACCACGAGCGCACTCCTGCGACGTTTCATCTTAACGCGCCCCGCCCGGCGCTGTCAACGCCGGAACAATGCAAGCAGTTCTGGAGCGACAGTAGTCTGGTCGCCGAAAGGTCAGCTAACCGTCAGAACCTGAGACTCCACGGCGCGGCCTTGTATGCTGGCCTACCTCGCCCCCTACGCCGGCCGAGCAGCGCGGCGCAAGCCGCGCGTATCGAGACCAGGCCCTGGAAGAATGGTTTCGACACGTCCGCCGGAGGCGGGCGGCTCAACCGCCGTATTCCGCCGCCCGGGAGCCGGCGGAACGGTCGGGCAGGAGGGGTGGCACTGGATGCAGAAGCGATAGGAAGCCGGAGGTCTGCCGGGACTGCACCGGCCGGAAATCCCCGGGGGAGAGATTTTACACGACGGGAGAGTGACGTGGCAGATAGCGTGACGACTATTGGATTTGTGGGTTGCGGTGGCATCGGTATACATCACCTGAAGATCTGGCAGCAGATCGAACAGGCAAGGGTGGTGGCCGTATGCGACATCATCCCGGAGCGTGCGCAGAAGGCCGCCGAGATGATGGGCGCCAGACCCTACACCGACATGGCCGAGATGCTCCGCAGCGAACAGTTCGACGCGGTGGACATCTGCACCCCCTCCGGCCTGCACGCCCAGCAGGGCATCATGGCGATGGAGGCCGGACGGCACGTGCTGGTCGAGAAGCCCATAGACATTGACCTGGTCAAGATAGACCGGCTTATCGAGCTGGCCGACAAGACGGGTCTGAAGCTGGCCTGCATCTTCCAGTACCGGTTCAGCCCGCAGATCCAGAAGGCCAATCAGCTCATCCGTGAAGGCAAGCTGGGGCGCATCATCTCCTGCAGCACCTACGTGAAATGGTGGCGGGCGCAGGAATACTACAGCGCGGACGCCTGGCGGGGCACCTATGCGCTGGACGGCGGCGTGCTGGGTAATCAGGGCATCCACAGCCTGGACCAGCTCACCTGGATGGCCGGTCCGGTGGCGGAGGTGGAGTACGCGCACCTGGATACCATCGAGCGTCAGATCGAGGCTGAGACCTTCGCAATCGCCGTGGTGCGCTTCGAGAGCGGAGCCCGCGGAGTCATCGAGGCCACGACAAACTGCTATCCGGGGATGCCCACACGCACGCAGATCTTCGGCACGAAAGGCAGCGCGGAGTTCGACGGCCACACTGTGGTGAAGTTCTCCGTGCTGGGCGAAGAGATAGACCTGCAGACGCAGGAGGAAGGCCAGGAGACGGACGGCCGCAGCGACCCGATGGCGATCGGTCTGGCCGGACACCACGCCCAGATGCTGGATTTCGTGCTGGCCATCCAGGAGGATCGCCCGGTCCTTTGCGACGGGCGCTCGGCGCGGGTCCCTGTGGACTGCCTGAACAAGATCTATCGCAAGGCCGGTGTGAAGCAGAAGATCGGCACGTGAGGGAGCGATCGTTTGACAGGCTCCCGGCGGCCATGTTAGATAGAGGCTGATGGTCAGGAAGCGATGCTGCGGGCCTGCGGCTGCTCCTGACCTTTTTCATGCCTGACAATCCGACCACGAGAAAGCACAGAACCTTGAGGCTCTTTGGCACCCAGACGATCAACGCCGACGGTCACCTGGAGATCGGCGGATGTGACACCGTGGAGCTGGCGCGCCGGTTCGGAACGCCGCTCTATGTGCTGGATGAGGCGTTCATCCGGGAGCGGATGCGCGCCTACCGGCGTGCGTTCGGGGAACGCTACCCGCAGGTAGCCATCGCTTACGCCGGAAAGGCTTTCCTGACCCTGGCCATGGCGCGCATCGTGGATCAGGAGGGCCTGTATCTGGATGTCGCGTCCGCGGGCGAGCTCTATACCGCCCTGAAGGCCGAATTCCCGCCGGAGCGCCTCGTGATGCACGGCAACAATAAGAGCCGCACCGAGCTGGAGATGGCCTTGGATCAGCGGGTGGGGCGCATCGTGCTGGACAATCTGCACGAACTGGAAATGCTGGAGTCTCTGGCTCGCGAGCGCGGCCTTTGCCCGGATGTGATGGTGCGGTCCAACCCCGGGGTGGACCCGCACACGCACAAACTGATCCGCACCGGACAGGAAGACTCCAAGTTCGGCCTGAACATCCGGGACGGCTCGGCCATGGAGGCCGTGCGGCGCTGTGTGGAGAGCGACTCTTTGCGGTTGGCGGGTGTGCACTGCCACGTGGGATCGCAGCTGATGGACGCGGAGGCGCACCGGGAGGCCGTGGACGTGATGTGCGCCTTCCTGCGCGACATCCGCGACGCGACCGGCGCCGAGGTAGAAGAGCTGAATATGGGCGGGGGGCTCGGAATCAGCTATCTGGAGAGTCAGCAGCCGGTCAGCATTGATGAATATGCGGAAACCATCGTCTCTGCCCTGAAAGAGGGCATCGAACGCTACGGTATCCGGCCGCCGGTGCTGGGACAGGAACCCGGCCGCTCCATCGTGGGGCAGGCAGGAGTGACCCTCTATGAGATCGGGGCGATCAAGAGGGTTAGCATCCCGGAGGAGCCGGGCTACCGGGATTACGTGACCATTGACGGAGGGATGTCCGACAACCCGCGCCCGCAGCTCTACGACGCCGTCTATGAAGCGCTGGTGGCCAACCGGGCCGGTGAGCCCCGGGACTGGCGCGTGCGCGTGGCGGGCAAGCACTGCGAGACGGACATCCTGATCCAGGACACACTGATCCAGCAGGCCTCATCCGGTGATATCCTTGCGGTGCAGGCCACCGGAGCCTACAACTACGCGATGGCCAGCAACTACAACCGCCTGCCTCGCCCGGCGGTCGTTCTGGTGTGCGATGGGCGAGCCGATATCATCGTGCGCAGGGAGACACTGGAGGATCTGGTCCGCAACGACGTCATCCCGGCCAGGTTCTGGGAGGTCAGAAAGGTGGTAGCAGAGTCCGGTGGGCCTGGACTTTGACTTCTACCGCATCTTTGTGACGCTCTTTGCGGTGGTGATGTCCATCACCGT
>JBBFLP010000007.1:15550-16817 GCA_037478975.1 Armatimonadota bacterium | reverse complement strand
TTGACTTCTACCGCATCTTTGTGACGCTCTTTGCGGTGGTGATGTCCATCACCGTGCACGAGTTCGCGCACGCCGCCTCCGCCGTGATGGCCGGAGACGATACACCCCGACGCCAGGGACGCATCTCGCTGAACCCTGTGGATCATTTCGATCCGGTGGGGTTCATAATGATCGTTTTCATGACATTCACAGGGTTCGGCATCGGCTGGGGGAAGCCGGTGATGGTGAATCCCGCGAACTTCCGCAACCCGCGGCGCGATGATGTGCTGGTGTCGCTCTGGGGACCGGCTTCCAACATCATCATGGCCACCGTGTGCGCCATTCTGTTGAGGACAGGAGTTCTGGCGTTCAGTCCCGGTATCCGATATTTTCTGATCATCATGGTGGTCGTGAACATCGGGCTGGCCCTGTTCAACCTCATTCCACTGCCACCGCTGGACGGATCGCACATTCTGGCAGGCATCCTGCCGCCGGAGAGCGCGCGCAGCTATACGCAGTTTGCCTCTCAGTATGGAATGGCAATTCTGCTGCTGCTTCTTGTGACTGGCGGGGTCCGGATTGTCATCGGGCCGCCCAGAGATCTGCTGATGACGCTCCTGCTGGGGCGCTGAATCATACAGGACACAGACAGGGAGTACCAAGACGACCGTGGCCAAGAGACTTCTTTCCGGGATGCAGCCCACGGGGATGCTGCATCTGGGCAATCTGGAAGGCGCCCTGCGCAACTGGGTGCGGCTGCAGGACAGTTACGACTCGTATTTCTGCATCGTGGACTGGCATGCGCTGACCACAGTGGCCGAGGATCCGAGCAACCTGAAGTCGCTGGTGCGGGAGGTAGCGGTGGACTTTCTGGCGGCCGGACTGGACCCCGCAAAGTGCGCCATCTTCGTCCAGTCTCACGTGAAGCAGCACGCGGAGCTGCATCTGCTGCTGTCCATGATCACGCCTCTGCCGTGGCTGGAGCGGGTTCCTACCTACAAGGAGAAGCGCGAGAACCTGAACATCGAGTCCGCCTCTTACGGACTCCTGGGATACCCGGTGCTTCAGGCGGCGGACATCATGGTCTACAAGGCCGAGGCTGTGCCGGTGGGGCGGGACCAGTTGCCTCACCTGGAGCTGACGCGCGAGATCACGCGGCGGTTCAACTTCCTGTTCGGACCTGTCTTCCCCGAGTGTGAGGCTCTTCTGACGGAGGCTGCCGTCATGCCCGGGACGGACGGCCGGAAGATGAGCAAATCCTACGGGAATGCCATCTACATCAGCGACA
>JBBFLP010000007.1:6103-15450 GCA_037478975.1 Armatimonadota bacterium | reverse complement strand
AAGGCGAGGGAGACCGCCGAGGAGACCATGAAAGAGGTCCGCGCGGCGATGAAACTGGGCTGAACCTTTATGTGGAGGGTCAGCCTGGGGGAATGTGGACGTAGGAGCCGGACGCCTCGGCAACGGTGGCTCCGTCTGCGTCCGTCATAATACTGCGGCAGCGTGATACCCTCCCTCGCCCTCCCTCGAGCCAAGCTTCCACAAGAACCGGCGAACCGGAGGGGGCCTGAGCACGGAGGCGCATCTCGAAGGAGCCTGTAACCACCGGTACTCCCCTGTCCCAAAGCACGCGGGCCATGGCCTCATCCAATACAGTGGCGATGAGTCCTCCGTGGGTGATCCCTGCGTATCCCTGATGATCCGGCAGAGGACTCCACTGGCAGCAGAGCCGGTCGCCCCTCCATTCGAACTCCAGGTGGAGGCCGATGGGGTTGTCCGGTCCGCAGGCGAAGCAGCGGCGGTTGTCACGAAGCTGGATGGCGCTCACAGGTGGGATTATAACTTTACCCCGCCGCTCGCTCAAGGATGCCTCTCTGACGGGGCCGCGCTATGCGTGCTACAATCCACACGTGATGGCAGGAGGGGCTCCAGGCGAGAGGACACCGGGCGGAGGCAGTCTGCTGGAGGAATTCGCCGGGCATCTGGCCCGGACGGGAGCTTCGGAGCACACCGTGCGCGCCTATGTGCGGGATGTGACGCAGGCCGCCCGCGACCTGGGAATAGATTTGAATGACGCTTCCACCCTCCAGCGCGCCGGACGCGCCGGTGTCCGGCGGTGGCTGGCACGGATGCGCACCGCCGGGCTTGCGCCGTCTACCGTTGGGCGGCGTTTGGCGTCTCTGCGCTCGTTTCTGAAGTGGGCCCTGAGCAGGGGATACCTTGAGGAGATGCCCTCCCTCGACGGCCTGAGTCCGGGCCGCTATAAGCGTCTTCCCAAATTCCTGACGCAGACCGAGACGGTCCGGATGCTGGATGACCGGGTCATTGAGGAGCCATCAGACCTCCGCAACGCGGCGATCCTGGAGATGCTGTATGCCACCGGGCTGCGGGTGTCGGAGCTGGTGGCGCTGGATGTGGATGATGTTCGCGGCCGCAGCGCCATCCGCGTCATCGGCAAGGGCGACAAGGAGCGCGTTGTGCTGACCACGGGGGCAGCGCAGGACGCCGTGGAGCGCTATCTTGCGGAAGGGCGGCCGCATCTGGCGCGAAAGTCCGGCGAGCAGGCGCTGTTTCTGAACCGCCTGGGCGGGCGGCTGACGGAACGGTCAGTCCGCAGGATCGTGGACCGGTCCACACGGGGCTACTGCAGCCTGCCCCACGCCGGACCGCATACGCTGCGCCACACGTTCGCCACACATCTGCTGGAGAACGGGGCCGACCTCCGGACGGTGCAGGAGCTGCTGGGGCATGCGGACCTCTCCACCACGCAGATCTACACGCACGTTACGCGGGATCATCTGCGGGAGATCTACCGCCGGGCGCATCCGCGGGCCAGGCTGAAAACCCGGAAGGACGAGGAGATTTGAAGATCCGCTCTACGACAGTTCTGGCCGTCCGCAGGGACGGCAAGGTGGCGATGGCGGGCGACGGACAGGTGACGCTGGATGCGTCCATCATCAAATCCGGCGCGCGCAAGGTCCGCCGCATCTATCACGAGAAAGTGCTGGCGGGGTTCGCGGGCTCGGCCTCCGACGCGCAGACCCTGACCGACCGGTTCGAGTCCAAGCTGGATGAGTCGGCGGGCAACATCCGGCGCGCGGTGGTGGAGTTCGCCAAGGACTGGCGCACCGACCGCATCCTGCGGCGGCTTGAAGCACTCATGATCGTCGCCGACCGTGAATGGCTTCTGGTGATCAGCGGGAACGGCGATATCGTCGAACCGGACGATCAGATCGCGGCCATCGGATCCGGGGCGGGCTATGCGCGAGCCGCGGCGCGCGCCCTCCTGGAGAACACGGATCTCAGCGCGCGGGAGATCGTCGAGAAGGCCATGAACATCGCCGCCGATATGTGCATCTACACGAACCACAACATCATCATCGAGGAGATATGAAACGGCGCTGCCGGGCAAGCGGATTCCCGGTGAAAGGCTGACGGAGCGGTATGGATAAAGTGTTTCAGGTGGGGCCGGAAGGCGAGGTCGTTCCGAAGGAGGTGGCGGAGACTCCCGGATTGCCGGAGGACCTCACCCCGAGGCAGATTGTCGAGGAGCTGGACAAATACATCGTGGGGCAAGATCGCGCCAAGCGGGCTGTGGCCATCGCGCTGCGCAACCGGCGGCGCAGGCAGCTCGTGCCGGAGGACATGCGTGACGAGGTCATGCCCAAGAACATCCTGATGATCGGCCCCACGGGTGTGGGCAAGACCGAGATCGCCCGGCGTCTGGCGCACCTGGTCCGCGCGCCGTTCGTGAAGGTGGAGGCCACGAAGTTCACCGAGGTGGGCTACGTGGGCCGCGATGTGGACAGCATGGTGCGCGATCTGGCGCAGGAGTCCTACCGTCTGGTGGAGGCGGAAGAGATCGAGAAAGTCCGGGAGAAGGCGCGTGAAGCCGCTGTGGACCGTCTCCTGGACCTGCTGCAACCGCCGGCGCGCTCGTCGGGCGGTTCAATGGAGCGTTTGGCGGCGGCGATGGGTGAATGGCTCGCGCGTCAGACTCAGTCCCGCCCCGCTCCGGAGCCAGAAGCCCGGGATGAAGAGGCCGGTGAAGAGGACGAGGCGCGAGAGCTCTCCGAGTACGAACAGCGCAAGGCGGAGCAGGTGGAGCGTTTGCGCGCCCGGCTGCGTGCCCGGCTGATCGCCGGAGAACTGGATGACCGGATGGTGGAGATCGAAGTGGAGGATACCACCAGCCCGTTCCTGCAGGTCTTCTCCCCTCAGGGACTGGAGGAGATGGGTATGGACATCTCCGGCATGCTGGGTGGGATGCTGCCCAAACGCCGGCGCAAACGGACGGTCACCGTGGCCGAGGCGCGGGAGATCCTGGCGGAGCAGGTGGCCCGGGAGATGGTGGACCAGGACAAGATCACCCGGGAGGCTGTCCAGCGCGCCGAGCAGGCGGGCATCATCTTCGTGGACGAGCTGGACAAGATCGCGGGGCGGGAGTCCGGACAGTCCGGCCCTGCCGTCAGCCGGGAGGGGGTGCAGCGGGACATCCTGCCCATCATCGAGGGCTCGACGGTCATCACAAAACTGGGGCCGGTGCGCACGGACCACATTCTGTTCATCGCAGCCGGTGCGTTCCACATGGCGAAGCCGAGCGACCTGATACCGGAGCTGCAGGGGCGCCTGCCCATTCGCGTGGAGCTGGAAAGCCTGACCATCGAGGATTTCAAGCGCATCCTGACGGAGCCGCGCAACGCCCTGCTGAAGCAGTATGCAGCCCTGCTGGCCACCGAAGGAGTGACGGTGGAGTTTACCGAAGACGCCGTCCAGGCCATCGCGGAGATCGCCTGGGATGTGAACTCCCGGACGGAGAACATCGGGGCGCGGCGGCTGCACACCGTAATGGAGCGTCTGATGGAGGATCTCAGCTTCAACGCTCCCGAGCTGGAGGAGCGCCACGTAGTCATTGATGGCGCGTATGTCCGCGAGCGCCTCACAGACCTGGCCCGCGATGAAGACCTGAGCCGCTACATCCTGTGACTGTACCCGGGCTGCAGACCCCGTTGCTGGCTCTTCTGCTGCTGGCGGCGATGGCGCCGCTTTTCGCCACGGCAGAGGGCTCCCGGCAGACCCCGGCAGAGGCGTTCCGCCGGACCACCCTGATGTTCCTGCGCCCCGGCATGACGGATGCTGATGTGGAAGCCTATGCGGAAGCCTTCACGCGGTCCGGGATCACAGGGGTGCTGATCGGGGGAGGCAGGCACCATTATCTCCACGACGATCTCCCCTACCTGGATGATTACGCAGAGACGGCCGCCCGAGTGGTGGAGGCCTGCCGCAAGCGCGGTATCGTGGTGGCGGAGCATCACAGTGTGGTCCTGACCACCCGGGAAGATTACGCGCGGGAGCACGCCGCGTGGATCCAGAGGGACTTCGAGAGTGGGGAACCATCCGTCTGGCCGGAGTACCAGACGTGGGCGTTCTGCCCGAACAACCCGGAGTTCCGGGAGCACTACTGGAAGATCGCATCCAGGTTGGTGCGGCGGATCGGCGCCGACGCTCTGATGAGCGATGACACGGTCTTCCACCACGGGTGCTCCTGCGCGGCCTGCGCCAGGCGGTGGCGGGAGGAGACCGGCGGGGATATCCACGAGGCGTACAGGCAGTCGCGAACACACGGCAGCGAAGCGTGGCGGGAGTGGCACGCGGTGCGCCGGAAGTGGTTCACGGATTTCAGACGATGGCTGCTGGAGAGACAGCGCGCGGAGTTGCCGGGCACGATCTGCCTGGCGCTCTCGGGCAACCCGCTCTCTCCCTGGGGAGGGCAGACTCACGGAGGTGCGGCGGAAGGAAGCCTGGATACGGCGGACATAGCCGTGTGGGAGGTGTACAACCCGGCCGACTTCTACAGCTGGCGGCGGCTCAGTGTGGAGGCAGCCGTCATGGCGGAAGCGGCGCGGGTGCGAGGCGTGACCGCCCTGCTCCTGCCCTATGCGGACACCGCGCAGTCCCGGGATGTTTTCGACCCTGAAGAAGAGGTCTTCGCCTGGGGGCTGGGACAGGCACACGGCCTTCCATTCGCTCTGGGCAGGGTGTATCTGACAGGACTGACTCCTGAGGACGCTCCCCGCGGTTACTTCCTTTTTGAGCGGGACAGGCTAAGCCGCTGGCTTGAGGGAGGGACCGGACCGCAAGCCGAGGTGGCAGTGCTCTTCTCGCGCGCATCGCGCGATCTGGACACGGCCTGGGAGGCCTCGCACGTCGCTCCCGCCATCGGATGGGCGCAGAGTCTGCAGGACGCTCTGCTCCCGTGGCGGGCCATCACGGAGGATACTCTGGACAGGGGTGTCCCGGAAGGCGTGCGTCTGGTCATTGCGCCGAATGTGTTCGCCCTGTCCGATGCTCACCTGGATGCGCTTGAGCGGTTCGTTCGCTCCGGAGGGATCCTTCTGACCACATCCCGGACTGCATTCTTCGATGGTGAGGGAGCGAGCGCTTTTTCAGCTCGCAAGCTCCGCCTGGAGTTGCTTTACGGCCTCTCGCTTCGTGAGCCGGGCGAAGGGATCTCCGGACCGGTGGAGGTGGCTTACGCGAGCGCGAAGGAGATGGACGCCCCGGTGCGGGCGCTGCGGAATCGCCTGGGCCGCGGGAGCGTAATCTATATGCCCGCGGAGCCGGGGCAGCAACTCTTCCAGGACTTCCAGAATGAGGGGAAACCGTTCACCGACCCCCGGGATCTGGTTCTATCCGCAAAGCTTGCACAGATGGTCCGCGTCCTTGCCGGGGAATGCGAGGTTTCCGTGAGTCTGGTTCCCAACTCGCCGGCGCTGACTGCCGTCCGCAGGGCGGGGAGTGACCTGTTGCTCTTCTATCTGAACACCGCCGGAGCAGATCTGCCTCCCGGAGGTGAGGTGCCCACCCCCTCCCGCGTGGACTGGAAGCGGACCGGCGCGTCCCTGCAACTGCGCTTTGCACGCGAACCTCGCCGCTTGAGGGTGGTATCGCTGGACTTCACGGAAAGCCGGACGCTGGACCGGCCTGGGAAAGAGGTCACTCTTCCCGTGCCTCGGAGGTTCGCGCTGATCGTCGCGAAGATGCCCTAGGAGAAGCTACAGCTTCTCTGTCAGTCCTGCCAGATACGCGCAGATCTCGTCCTGCGCTTCGCGGCACGGGGCAACCGTGCCCACCTGGTTGTTGAAGATCAGCGAGAATGCCAGCGGCTGTCCGGCGGCAGTGGTCACGTAGCCGGACAGGCTGGACACGCCGCCGATGTAGCCTGTCTTCGCCCGGACCCTCCCCTGAGCCGGGGTGTCTTTCATCCGGTTGCGCAGGGTGCCGTCTACCCCCGCTACAGGAAGCGATTCCATGAAATCAGTCCCGTGGCGATGGCGGTACATGTGGTCCAGCAGGCGGATGAAACTGTCACAGGTGACCAGGTTCAGCCGTGAGAGCCCGGATCCGTCTGCCATGGACACTGCGCCGGGTTCGATGCCCGCCTGCTTCTCCAGGAACTCCGTTACCACATCCCGCCCGGCGCTGACCGAGCCGGAACCTTTCCGGACCGACCCGAGCGTGCGCAGCAGGCACTCGGCGATTAGATTATCGCTCCACTTGTTCAGGTCGGTGACGATCTCCCGGAGCGGCTTCGATACGTGGCGGGCAAGCAGCCGGGCCCCGGCGGGCGCGGACCCTTTGCGCGCCCTGCCGTCCACGGGAATGCCCGACGAGATAAGCATCTCGCGGAAGCAGTCCACTGTAAACTGCGCGGGATCCAGCACGGCCACCACGGCGTCGGTCGCCGCGTCCCCGCCGGCCGGAACGCTGCCGGTCACCGTCACCGTCGTGGCGCCGGCGTCGCGCTCCCGGGAGACCGAACGGCTGCTTCCGCGCTCGCCCGTCATCACACTGGAACGCAGCCGCATATGCCCGGAGGGTGGCTTCAGTGTCACCCTGGCGGGAACTCCAGGCTCCGCGGCCGGCTCCACCACAATGGAGATGACGTTCTTGTTGAAGTTGAGAGCCCCCGCCGGCGCAGCATAGGAGGCAGAAAGGTAGTCCCAGCTCCATCCCCAGCCATAGGGCGAGCGGTCGAAGTCTCCCGTATCCCCCACGATGGCTCCGGCCACGCGCTTGAGCCCGCGG
Source organism: Armatimonadota bacterium (assembly GCA_037478975.1). Classification (GTDB taxonomy): domain Bacteria; phylum Armatimonadota; class UBA5829; order DSUL01; family DSUL01; genus CALCJH01. The sequence goes on along the minus strand of JBBFLP010000007.1, from coordinate 8,703 downwards.
GCTTTCAGGTCTTCGATCATCCCCTGCAGTGCGGGCTCGTCCAGCAGCGGGTCGCCTGAACCCTTCACCACCAGGTCGCCGTGAAGGACTCCGTCCCGGTCAATCTCGCCCGCCGTATAGACTCCGGTGCTGTAGCGGAACTCCGGTCCCAGGATCTCCAGCGCCGCCGCGGACGTGATGAGCTTCAGGTTGGAGGCAGTCATCAGGAGCAAATCCGGGTTGCGGGAGTAGATCCTGTCTCCGGTGTCCAGTGCCTGCACTACACATCCGTGGATGCCTCTCGCGAAGACGGGACGGTCAAGAACGGAGTCCAGTTTCTGGCGGACGGCGGCCAGATCGGCACGCGCTCCCGAGAGCGCCGCCAACAGAACCGCCGCAGCCCAGGCGGCAAGGGTGCCTCCGCGGCGAGGGGAGAAAGACCTCATGCAGAATCCTCCAACAGCAGTGTTCCGGCCGGGCAGGGCCGGAGGGCACCTATTCTTCGTCCGTGACAGGCGGAGGGGCCCAGGGCAGCGGCGGCTCCTGATCCTGCTCACCGCCCGGCTCCTCGAACGCGAGCGAAGGGTCCGTCAGAAGGTGGGCGTGCTCGCTTATCTGGATGTCCTCCGTCAGTTCGATATGATGGCCCAGATCAGGAGCGGGAGCCTCCTGCGGAGCCAGCGAGTCCAGCGCCTGTAGCGCCAGCTGGTAGGTGGGATCCAGCGCCAGCGCGTGCTCGTAGCACCGCTGTGCCTTCTCCAGATCGCCCGCCATCTGATAGGCCTGACCCAGATTGAAATGGGCATGCGCGGAAGGGGCGAGCTCCAGCGACCGCTCCAGCGCCGGAACGCCGTCCTCTGGATGACCCGCCAGGCAGCAGGCCGCTCCCAGCAGCGCCAGAAAGTGGCCATCGTTCGCGCCCTCGCCCAGATGCGCCCGCAGCATCTCGCACGCGCGCCTGGCATGCCCCGACTTCAACGCCGCCAGGGCTTCATGCATCAGCCCGGACAGATCCGAACCTGCTTCCATAACAGACCTCCTGTCCCCCTCGCGGAGACCGTCTGAGTTCTTCTGTCCCGGTTATCGTGAAGCCCGGCACGGAATGACGTTCCCGCACCGGGCCGGTCGGGCGGGCAATGCCTGTATAGCCGCGTAAACGGGCGGACCGGCATCGGCCGGTCCGCACTTGTCTTGCTTCTTACGCCTTTTCCAGCTCGAACGTCTTATGCAGCACGCGGACCGCCTCTTCCAGCTTGCTGCGCTCGATCAGACAGGTGATGCGGATCTCGCTGGTGGTGATGGAGATGATGTTGATGTTGGCATCGGCCAGCGCCGTGAACATCCGCGCCGCATATCCCGGGTGGCTGCGGATGCCCGTGCCCACGATGGACACCTTGGCCACATTCTGGTCCGTGCTGATGCCCCCCGCCCCGATCTGCTGCGCCACCTCCTGCACCGTGGCTACGGCTGTGTTCAGGTCATCATCGGCAACCGTGAAGGAGAGATCCGTCACTCCACTCTGGCTGACGTTCTGGACGATGATATCCACGCTGATGTTCTTGTCGGCCAGCGCCTGGAAGATGCGGGCGGCGATTCCAGGCTGGTCCGGCACGGAGGCGATCGTGATCCGGTTAGTCTTCAGGTCGTGCGCGATCCCGCGGACGGGATTGCGGATCTCCATAGCCTCGTCTTCGTGCTTGATCACTGTGCCTGGAACCTCCTTCTGACTGTGCGCCACCAGAATCTCGATATCGTAGAGCTCCCCGAGCTCCACCGCCCGGGAGTGCATGACTTTGGCCCCCTGTCCGGCCATCTCCAGCATCTCTTCATAGGAGATGGTGTCCAGCTTACGGGCCTCCGGAACGATGCGCGGATCGGCCGTGTAGACGCCTTCCACATCGGTGTAGATCTCGCAGCGGCCGGCTTTGAGTGCCTTCGCCACGGCCACGGCTGTGGTGTCCGAACCGCCGCGCCCCAGCGTGGTGATGTCTGCCCAGCTGGAGCCCTCCGTCACACCCTGAAAACCTGCGATCACGAGCACGTTGCCCGCTTCCAGCTCTTTTTTCATCCGTGTGACGTCAATGCGCGCAATGCGAGCCTTGCGGGCCACATTCTCCGTGATGATGCCCGCCTGGCCGCCCGTCAGCGAAACGGCCGGGACCCCCAGGGCGTGGAGCGCCATGGTCATCAAGGCGCTGGAGGCCTGCTCGCCCGTGGCGAGCAGCTTGTCCATCTCGCGGTCGCTGGGGTTGTCGGTGATCTGCCTTGCGAGGGCGATCAGGTTGTCGGTGGTCTTGCCCATGGCGGAGACCACCACCGCTACCTGAGCCTCTTTGCTGGTCCGCGCCACTCGTTCCGCAACGCTGCGGATGCGCTCCGCATCTGCCACGGAGCTGCCCCCGTATTTCTGCACGACAAGCATATGATGCCCTTTGCTGTCCTCTTTGTCTGGTACCCGGCGCGCTCCGGTGCCCTTGGGAGCCCATCTGCGCGGGGTTGCAGACTATTCTAGCATGGGGAGGCCACCCGGCGGGAGAGGCAGGAACCCAAGGCACGTGAGTTCATCCCAACCGTCCACCACCATCGCATCCATCCCGGGCCGGCTGTGCGCCAAGACCTTC
>JBBFLP010000007.1:1294-6003 GCA_037478975.1 Armatimonadota bacterium | reverse complement strand
GCATCCTTCTTGATCGGCACCTCGCGGACGCCCTTGGCATAGGCCATTCCGCCGTAGCCGATGCCTCCCGGATCCTTCGAGACCGCGTTCACCACGGATGCGGTGCCCGGCATGTTCTGGCAGGAGGGATCATAGTTCTGGTTCTTCAGAACGAACTCCTTGAAGAACACGTACGTCCCGGAGTTGTTTTCGCGCGAGTAGCGGGTGATGGGCCGGTCCGGGCCACCCACCTGCTTCCAGTTGCTGATGCGGCCGGTGTAGATCAGCCGCAGCTGCTCCAGAGTCAGGTGCGGTACGTTGTTGGACGGGTGCACGTAGATGGTGATACCGTCCTTGGCCACGCGGTACTCGGAGACGCCGCGGTTGTGCCGCTGCCGGACATTCGCCTTCTCCTTGTCCTTCATCGGACGGGAAGCATTGCAGACATCCGTGGTGCCGTTGATGAGCGCGGCGATGCCCGTGCCCGAGCCGCCGCCCGTCACCTGTACGCGCACACCGGGATGCTTCTTCATGTATTCCTCGGCCCATCGCTGAGCCAGGATGACCATCGTATCGGAACCCTTGACCGTCACCACCTGAGCCGTGGCAGCCGATCCGAGTCCCGCCAGAAGGGCCGCGGATGCGGCCAGCGCTGATATCCGTTTCAATGTCATCGTCATTGTTCTCCTGTCGGTATCGTCAGAACGTAGTGATCCACTCCACAGTGGCCACATCGTTGTCAATGCTGTTCTGCTTCTCTTTCCGCCACTGATAGAACAGCTTCAGGCGGCTCTTGTCGTCCAGCCAGCGGATCAGGCCAAGCTGGTGGTTGCTCAGGCGTCCGCGGGTGCCCAGCCCGTCGTCGTCATAGGTGTCGTACTTGTAGACCAGGCTGAGGTGCGGGTTGAACGACCAGGCGGCCTGCGCGTAGTAACCCCAGGGCTTGCGGTTGACCGGCGCTGAAGCTGGCCCGCTCGGTTCCTTCGCGGAGACATACTCCGCCTTGATGGAGAGCGGAATAGCAACGCCGTACCACTGCAGGTCGGCTCCCCAGCGGGTGCGATCCTGAAGCTGGCCGTTCGGGCCGGCCTTGCCCCAGTAGCCGGATCCGCCGAGGAAGAAGTTGTCGCTCAGGCGCAGCCGGATGTTGCCGACCACGTCCTTGTGCTTGTTGTTGTCGCTGAAGTTGGCCGACCACCAGGGCGCGCCCTTCTGGTCTATGCCCACGCCGCTGAACAGACCGATGTTCCACATAACGCGGGCAGCCGAGGGACCGGAGAGCATCACGCCCCGGTCGCGCTCACCCGGGAACAGGGCCCGCAGGACGTCGGAGCGCTCCGGCGTCTCGCGGACACTCGAAGACTCCACGACTTCGTAACCGAAGGGCCACTTGAACTGGCCGAAGGTAACCTTCGGAGCGAATTCGTGAACGCCCAGCCAGCCATACTCCAGATAAGCGTCCTTGAGGGTGAGTGAAGTGTTCTTGTCGCCGCCTCCTGCGTCTATCTGGAAGACGACTTTGGTCTTGTCACCGAAGCTGCCATCTGCCTTCAGACGAGATCGGCGGATGTAGAACTGGCTGTCCTTGTTCGCCTCGGCCGAGTCCTCGAAGCGGGCCTGGACGTAGCCGGAGATGCTGAGCTTTTTCATCTTGCTGACGTCGTTCGCGACGGCGTTCAGCGTGCCTTCAGGATCCAGCACCTGGGCCTTGATGGGCTCCAGGTCCTCCAGCACAGTGTCCATCTGCTCGCGCAGCGTGGCCACCTCTTCCTGGACCTGCTTCAGATCCGTGCCCATCACCGTCAGCTCCACCTTGAACTCGTCCACCAGCTTCCGGACCGTGCCCAGATCAGAGGCGGACACAGACGGAGTGGCGGGCGTTGTGGTGGTGGGACCGGGCGGAGTGGTCTGGCCGGTCTTGGTTGACTCCAGATAGCGCAGCATCCGCTGCACGATGGCAGCCATCTCATAGCGCGTGAGAGAGCGCTGCCCCAGGAAGTTGCCATCCGGATAGCCCAGAATGATACCCTTCCGGGCAAGCGACTGGATGGCGTCGTAAGCCCAGTGATCCGCAGGAACATCCTGCACCTGGGCCCGCGCGCACGGGGCCGCGACCGCCGCAAGCATCGCGACGGCCAGCCCGAGTCCGATGAGTCGTTTCAGCAATGCTCTTGCTCCTCCCTGAGCCCCCGGTCTGCGGGTCGCTTTCCCGTGTTCCGCTCCCGCATCCGGGGGCATTTGTTGAGTCTCGCAGGGAGGTTACATCGCGCTCGTTGCGCCACCGTCAACGAACGGTCAACTTGTGATGCGGATAACGTTGAGGCCGATGCAACAGAGGCTTGACACTGCTGCTCCCGGAATCTCCTCATCCCGAAGTGGGAAAGATTCCGGGAACTGTTCTCTGGTAGCCGGGAACCACCGGCGCCTTTCCGTGGTTATGGATGATGGTAGCAATTTCGGGCGGGCTCCGCACACTTGGCACAGGAGCGGCTCGGCTAACGTATGTGGATGCCCGCCCGAAAGCAGGAGTCGTTCTCCTGGCGTTTCAGCAATCTCCCACCCTTCGAGCCCCCGTTCCGCTTGCGGAACGGGGGTTTTTCTCTTTCGGGCTCCACCGCCGGAAGCGCGTATCCCGATTGCACGGGCGGTCCTTGTCGGGTATAATAGTCGCGGTCGGGGAGTGGCGCAGTTTGGTAGCGCACCGGTATGGGGTGCCGGTGGTCGCAGGTTCGAATCCTGTCTCCCCGATCTCTTCTTGTACGCCTCCGCTCTGTGGCCTGACGCGTCGCATCTGTGCTAAACTGTCGCGGCTGATCTGCCGCAAAGTTTCCCTTCACCGCACCGGCCCTGGATGGGATCTCTCCGGGGCCGTTGTGTCATCCGGGTAGAACGAGATCCGCCGGCGGGAGAGCAAGTGGTCCGCATAACGGATCTGGACAACGGGGTCAGGGTCATCACGGAGAGCGTGGAGCACGTCCGCAGCGTCGCGCTGGGCATATGGATCGCCGCAGGCTCCAAGCTGGAACAGCCCCACGAGTTCGGCATCAGCCATCTGCTGGAGCATATGCTCTTCAAGGGAACCTTGCGGCGCTCGGCGCGGGACATCGCCGAGGAGATGGCGGCCGTAGGCGGACAGTTGAACGCCGCCACCGACCGGGAGTACACCACATTCTACGCCCGCGTTCTGAAAGACGATGTGGCGCTGGCGATGGACATCCTGGGTGACATGCTGCTGAACTCCCTGATGGATGCCGAGGAGCTCAGGCGGGAGCAGGATGTGGTGGCCGATGAGATCCACCGGCACGAGGACGCCCCCGAGGACCGGGTGCACGATTTTCTTGCGGAGCTGGCGTGGGACGGGCATGCGCTGGCGCACAGCGTACTGGGAACCGAGGAGACCGTGCGCTCCGCCACGCCGGAAGCGCTTCGCGCCTATCTGAAGACCCACTATACACCGGACCGGACGGTGGTTGCGGCCGCCGGAGCGCTGGAGCACGAGCAGGTGGTTGACCTGGCGGCAAAGTCGCTTGAGCCGATGACCGGCAGCGCGCCGGATCCCGCGCTTCCCCCTCTGGAACACAGGCCCGGCCGCGCCATTCTGGACCGGGACACGGAGGCGGTCTATTTCTGCCTCGGCGCTCCTGCCTACAGCGAGACCGACGACCGGAAGTATCCCCTGGCCATTCTGGACTCCGTCCTGGGCGGGGGCATGAGCAGCCGACTGTTCCAAGAGATCCGCGAAAAGCGGGGACTGGCCTATGACATCGGCAGCTACCGCCTCAGCTACCACGAGGGCGGAATGCTCACGGTTTACGGCGGTACCGGTGCAGCCACCCTCGGCGAGGTGCTGTCGCTGGTCCGGGCCGAGATAGAGGGCCTGCGCGCCGGGCCGCCCGATCCGCGGGAGATGGCCCGCGCCCACGCCCAGATCCGGGCGGGGCTGTTGATGGCTCAGGAGAGCATGGGGACCCGTATGACGCGGCTGGGCAAGTGTCTGCTGGACTACGAACGGTTCATCCCGGTGGAAGAGGTGGTGGCCCGGTTGGACGCGGTGACGGAGAACGACGTTTTGAACGTGGCGCAGGAGGTGTTCCGCCCCGGCGCGTTGACGCTGGCGGTGGTGGGACCGGAAGAAGAAGTGAACGAGGAGGTTGTGCTGTGAGCGATATCCGTGTCGGGGTCTGCGGGTTCCTGGGCCGGATGGGCGCCGAGGTGGTCCGTGCGGTCAACGAGGCGGAGGGGATGATCTTCGTTGGCGGAGCCGATCCGCAGTTCCAGGGTGATGGCCCTGAAGGGGCGTTCTGCTCCGCGTCGGTGGAGGAGATGCTGCGAGAGGCCCATCCCGAAGTTGTGGTGGACTTCACGGTCCCCGCTGCGGCGGCGGGCAACACCCGCGCCGCGCTCGAAGTGGGGGCGCACTGTGTGGTGGGAACCACCGGGATTCCCGAGGATGAGCGTGAACGGTTGGGTGAACTGGCACGCTCGCGCGGCCTGGGTCTGCTCATCGCTCCGAACTTCGCGATGGGCGCGGTGCTTATGATGCGCTTCGCGCAAGAGGCGGCCCGGTTCTTTCAGGGCGCAGAGATCATCGAGCTTCACCACGACCGCAAGCTGGATGCGCCTTCCGGGACGGCCCTGATGACGGCGGACCGTGTCGCCTCCAGCTGGAGCGGATCGCCAGGTCCAGGAGTGGGAGAGCCTTCCCGCGGACTGGACCGCGGCGGCGTACA
>JBBFLP010000007.1:0-1194 GCA_037478975.1 Armatimonadota bacterium | reverse complement strand
AACGGAGCAACATCAAGATGGAAGGCTACAACGTTGTCGTGGTGGGCGCCGGTCTGGTCGGCGAGCAGATGGTGCACGTGCTGAAGAAACGCAACTTCCCCGCGAAGAGCATCACCGTGCTGGCGCGCAGCGAGCGCACACAGGTGATAGACGGGGAGGAGTATCACGTGCGGCCCACCACCGCGGACGCCTTCGACGGGATGGACATCGCCTTCTTCGCCGGGACGGAGGGGGAGAAGGGCGCCAGCCAGACATTCGGCTGGGAAGCCGTGAAGCGGGGCTGTTTTGTGGTGGACAACGGCGATGACTTCCGCATGGACGACCGCGTCCCGTTGGTGGTCCCGGAGGCCAACGCCGATGCCATCGCCGGTCATCAGGGCTTCGTTGCGAATCCGAATTGCAGCACCATCCAGATGGTGGCGGCGCTTGCTCCGCTCAACAGAAAGGCCCGGATGAAGCGGATCGTGGTCTCCACCTACCAGAGTGTCTCCGGCAGCGGCCAGGCCGCGGTGCGCGAGCTGGAGGAGCAGGTGCGCGCCTACGCCGCGGGCGAGCCGCTGAAGGTGGAGCAGTATCCGTATCAGATCTTCATGAACCTCATCCCGCAGATCAGCAGCCTGAAGGACGAGTTTCCGGGCTACTACGGCGAAGAGATCAAGATGATCAAGGAGACGCGCAAGATCTTCGGGATGCCGGACCTGAAAGTCTCCGCCACCTGTGTGCGCGTGCCCGTGCGCCGCGGCCATAGCGAGGCCATCAATGTGGAGTTCGAGTCGCCCATCTCCCCGGAGGAAGCTCGGGAGCTTCTGGCGGCCCAGGAGGGGATCATCGTCGTAGATGACCCGGCGGCCGGCAAGTATCCGATGCCGCTGGATGTGGAGGGACGTGACGAGACGTTCGTCGGGCGTATCCGGCAGGATCCGGGCAACCCGAACGCGCTGGATCTGTGGGTGGTGGCCGACAACATCCGCAAGGGAGCGGCCACGAACGCGGTGCAGATCGCGGAGATTGCGGTCGAGAGGGGGTGGCTGAGACGATGAATCCGCGGTTCGGTCGTGTTCTGACGGCGATGGTGACGCCGTTCCGGTCCGATCTTTCCATGGACTACGAAAGGGCCGGAGAGCTGGCGCGGGCCATCATCGAGTCCGGTTCGGACGGCGTTGTGGTGGCGGGCACGACGGGCGAGTCCGCCAC
>JBBFLP010000006.1:10858-29523 GCA_037478975.1 Armatimonadota bacterium | reverse complement strand
ACCACCGTAGTTACCGGAGCGGCACCCGGAAGCCGTTCCGCGGAGGTGGAGGACAGAGCCACCTGGCAGCACAGCCGCCGGTGAGGGTTCACCCGTTCCGGAACAGCCGGAATCAGCCGATGACACCGCCAGGCCAGCGGGAAAGTACCTCCGGGTCGTGCGCCGGAAGCACGAAGTCTCCCATCGCGCGGATCTTCTCCAGCGCCTTCCACCATTCGTTCACATCGGTCCATCCGGGCGGGCGAGGCGTTTCCAAATTCTCATACTTGTAGATCAGGTCGCCGGGCAGCACCGCCACTCCTGCCTTCGTCTGCACGGCAAGGCCCATGCTGCAGGGGGAATGGACTCCCAGATGAAAGGCGTGGATGCCGGGAAGAACCTCGCCGTCCTCCACCAGCATCAGAGCGTCGCCGCCGCGCCGCCGGAGCGCCTCCGCCACGTCACCCGCGAGAGCGTCCAGCCCGGGGAACCCCGGCCTGCTGGCCACCATGGCAGCGTTCGGGAACAGCCCGAAGCTGTCATAATGATCGCCGTGAAAGTGCGTGATGAAGACGTGGCTCACCTGCTCCGGACTGACTCCGGCCGAGGTTAGTAAGGCGAGCGTGCGCTCCTCCGGCCGCTGACGGACGCCGCCCGGGATGTAGGCCTCAACTCCCCGGTTGAAGCCCTCCACATCCGAAACCCCCGTTTCCACAAGCATCGGAGCCGGGCCGCCCTCGATGAGCCATACATACAGGTAGAACAGGCTGGTCTTCTCGCCGCCGTCGTGGAACGTGATGTAGTCGCGGACGTGGCACTCGCCGTTCTTCAGCGCGCGGATGCGGTAGGTCACGCTCCGATGCCCCGCGGAAAGATGCCGGGAATGGCCGGTTCGTGAGATGGCAACACGATGTCGGACTCGCTGCGGATGCGATCCATCGCGCGGCGGCACTCCTCCACGTTGTGAAAGACTCCCACCGGAATGCCGCGCTCCAGGTTGGCGGCAAGCGATACAGTGTCGCCCGTCAGGCAGGCTCGCCCCGCCGCAGTGTCTACCAGGATCGCCTGGCTGCAGGGGGTGTGCCCGCCGACCCACATCGTCCGGATGCCCGGAGCTACCTCAACGTCGTCGGCGGCCACGGTCCGGTCCTTCGCGGTGCGGGTCAGGATCTCCAGCGTCTTACCCGGCGCCCAGGAGCCGTTCCAGCCGTTGGCGGTGGCAAGCTCCAGCCCCTTTCCTGACACATAGATGCGTGCGGCGGGAAACTGGTCAAGGCAGTCCACATGGTCAAAGTGCAGGTGCGTGATGATGACGGCCCCGATGTCCTCTCCCTTGAGCCCGAAACGCGCAAGCTGCTCTCGCGTGGTCTGCCCCGGCTCCCGAGTGATGGGTTGGCGCAGCACGTGGGCGGCTCCGCGGTTCATCTCTTCCACATTGTCAAGCCCGGTGTCCACCAGCACGGGCCGCTCTCCGCCCAGAATCAGCCAGAGGTAGCAGGAATAGGGCCAGCTCTCCGCCGGATCGCCTTCGTGAAAGGCATGATTGCCTGCAATCACGCAGCGTCCGTTCAGCAGGGGATGAATTACGTAGCGATATCTCATGGCGCCGGTCTCCTTCGTCCGGGGAACTCAGGGACTCGGCTTTTGGACAGCGGGGTCCCTGACGGCAAAGAGTCTACTTTAGCGCGATCCGCACGTCCACCTCTTCGCCGAACTCCGAAGGAGACACCCGGACCAGAAGCCGGTAGTCCTTCCGGCCCATCCGGACCGCGATTTCACCGCTGCAACTTTCCCGTACCGGCGCGATGTCCAGACCGGCCATCTTCTTGAAGCGTGCAATCAGAGGCGCCTCGATATATTTGGGAATGACGGCCAGCTCCGCCTCGTGCGCGCCCACTTCGTAGACCACGCTGACGCTGTCCTCGCGCGGCAGGAGCCGGAGCGCGGCCGCGCCGCCCCGGATGGCCTGCTCGATGAGCGCGTGGGCGATCTTGATGATGGGAGCCTCCTCGGTGGCGGCCTGCAGGGCATTCAGATCGCTCCAGACCTTCTTCGCCGCCTCTGCCCCCGCCTCAAGGTCTCGGAGGGTCAGGGCGATGATGTGGCGAGCCGATGACGGAGGTTCGGCGGGCGGAGCCGTGAGCAGACGCTCCACTTTCGCGATCTGGCCGCACTCCTCGCAGCGCTCCACGTGCGCGGCGACGGCGGCGTTCAGACCTTCATCCAGAACGCCCGCCACATAGCCACTGATGTATTCCCGGACTTTTTCGCACTCCATAAGCCGTCGCACTCCGGAGAGCACCCCGTGTTCCGCCCCGCCACCGGAGAACCCGAACTTTCACTTGCTCCCACCCTGTTTATTGACGAAAATCGCCCTCGATTTGTGCCCGGCCGGGCGCGATCGGTGAGGTTTGGGCATTTCCTCTTGCCTATCCTCACAAGTTTGTTGCGCAGATCTGCCGGCATAGCAACATCCGGGTTTGCCCGGTGGGTGCAATACTCCTTTCCTCGTCAGCCCGGAGCGTTTCGCGCCCGGACACTCCCCGGAACGGTCTCATTTGACAGCCATACTGCCGGCGGCTAACATACCTTGTGCCGCCGGGCGGCAGAGGACGGAATATGCTGAGACTGAACGAGATCGCGGAGGACATCCGGGCGTTGCTGGACGCCAAGAACGCTGTCAGGGAGGAAGCTCTGAGGCTCTCCCGGGAGGCCATCCGGTTCGCCGCCAACTCCATCCGCGCCACGCACCGTCAGGAGTGGGAGGAAGCCGAAGCCCTGATGGCCGAGTCGCGCTCCCGCGTGCTGGAGTGTAAGGAGCTTCTGAAAGATCATCAGGACATCTATTTCGCGGGATACACGCAAGATGCTCAGAAAGAGTATGCTGAGTGCGAGCTGACCATGGACATTGTCCGGGGGCGCCCGCTCAAGAGTCCTCAAGAGCTGGGCGTGGAGCCTGCCCCGTGGCTCAATGCCCTGGGTGAGGCCATCGGCGAGACGCGCCGGCACGTGCTGGACACCATCCGCAGAGGGGATGTAGCGCGCGCCGAGGAGCTACTGGAGATCATGGACGAGGCGTACTATGTCCTGGTCACTTTCGATTACCCGGACGCCGTAACCAACGGGCTTAGGCGGACAACGGATATGGTCCGTGGGGTCACGGAGCGCACGCGCGGAGACCTGACTACCACGATGCGGGAGGAGGAACTCCAGAAGGCTATCGCCCGTGCCGTGGAGAAAATGGGCGCCTGAGGCGGCCGGACAGAAGCCCAGCCTGCTTCACGCGGCCGGCCCGTGCGCCGGCCTTTCTGTTTGCTTTATCCCCGCGTCCGGGCGGCAAGACACACATGCTTGACGAGGCTATCTCCACAATCCGGAACGCCTTCTGTGGGAGCCCCTTTGAAGGAAAGCTCTTTCTGGTGGGGGGGCTCATCCGCGATCGTCTGCTGGGCCTGCCGCCCGAGCAGGACATTGATCTTGTCTGTCTGTGCGATGCGCTGGAGGCCGCCCGCTGGCTCCAGAATGCCGGTGTGGCCGATCATTCCCCGGTGGTCTATCCCCGATTCGGCACGGCCATGGTATCGGTCCGCGGGATCCAGGTGGAGCTGGCCACCGCCCGGCGCGAAAGCTACGCGCCTCATAGCCGCAAGCCGGAGCGTGTGGAGCCGGCCACTCTGGAAGAGGATGTCCTCCGGCGGGACTTTACCGTCAACACGCTGCTGGAAGATCTGTTTACGGGAGAGCGGCTGGATCTCACCGGGCGGGCGCTTCCGGATCTGGAAGCCCGGATCATCCGGACTCCGTTGGATCCAAACGAGACATTCATTGACGACCCGCTGCGGATGCTGCGCGCCGTGAGGTTCGCGGCCAAACTGGAGTTCCAGATCGAGGAGGACACCTGGAATGCCATCCGGGAGTGCGCCGGACGCCTGGAGATCATCAGCCGGGAGCGCATCCGCGACGAGCTTGCCAAGACCCTGATGCTGCACCCGCGCCGCGCTGCGAGAGGCCTTGATCTGATGATGCAGAGCGGCCTGATGGCACAGTTTGCTCCGGAGATCGTGGAGATGGTGGGCGTGGAACAGAACGTGTTCCATCTCTACGACGTCTGGACCCATACGCTGAAGGCCATCGAGAACCTTCCGGAGGAATCCTCCCTCGACGAGCGCCTGGCGATGCTGCTGCACGACGTGGGCAAACCGCGCACACGCACGGTGGACGAAGCGGGCGGGGTGCACTTTTACGGGCATCAGCAGGTGGGCGCGGAGATGGCGGGCGAGCTGCTCCACCGTCTGAAGTTCCCGAACCAGACTGTCACCCGGGTTTCGCGCCTGGTGGCGCAGCATATGCGGATCGGGGAATACTCGGACGAGTGGTCCGACAGCGCGGTGCGCCGGCTGGTGCGTGATCTGGGCGAGGATATGGAGTCCCTTTTCACCATAGCGGAAGCGGACCGCGCCGCCTGCAACCCGGAGCATCACTATCTTGATCCCGCCGCTGTCCGCGGGCGCATCCGCAAAGTGCAGGAGGAGGCCGACTACGCCAGGGTGCAGAGTCCTCTGGATGGGAGGGAGATCATGCGCATCGCGGGGCTGGCGCCGGGGCCTGAGGTGGGCAGGCTGAAGGACTATCTGGTGAACGAGATCCTTGAGGGGCGGCTGGCCGAAGGCGACCGCAAGGCCGCTGAGCGGCTGCTGCGCCAGAAACTGGAGCAGGAACATGGCCGTCAAGGGGACTAAACGTCCTTCCGGGCCGCCGGTCATCGAGAACCGCAGAGCCCGTCACGACTACTTCATCGAGGATACCTTCGAGGCGGGGCTGGAGCTGAAGGGCTCCGAGGTAAAGAGTCTGAGGCAGGGCAACGCCAACCTGCAGGATGCCTACGTGCAGGTAAAAGACGGCGAGCTCTGGGTGGTGGGGATGTTCATCCGCCCGTACGAGATGGCCAACCGTTGGGCGCCGGAGGAGCGCCGTCCGCGTAAGCTGCTTGTCCATAAGCACGAGATCCTGCGCCTGGGCCAGAAGGTGCAGGAGAAAGGCCTCACCCTGGTTCCCCTGAAGGTCTACTTCAAGCGCGGCTGGGCCAAGATGGAAGTCGGTGTGGCTCGCGGCAAGAAACAGTATGACCGCCGTCAGACCATCAAGGAGCGCGACCTCCAACGGGCGCTTCGCCGCGGCGAGGAGTGAACTTCTCTGCCCTGCTTTCCGTTGACCTCCGCAGGGTAAATACTTCCCGGAACACTTTACGGAAGGAGGAAACATCCCAGCGATGAAAGCCATACGCGTCCATGCGCCCGGCGCGCCCGACGTGATGAAACTGGAGGAGATCCCGGATCCTCAGCCCGAAGCCGGGCAGGTGGTGGTGCGCATCAAGGCGGCCGGTGTCAACCCGGTGGACACATATATCCGCGCAGGGGCTTACGGGCAGGTGGCCTGTCCGTTCACGCCCGGGATGGACGGCGCGGGAGTCGTGGAGAGTGTGGGAGAGGGGGTCGAGCGCGTCCGGCCCGGCGACCGCGTCTTCGTGGCCGGCTCCATCTCCGGCACATATGCCGAACTGGCCCTGTGCAGCGAGAAGCGCGTCCACCCGCTTCCGGAGAACCTTTCCTTTGCGCAGGGTGCCGCTCTGGGCGTGCCGTATTCCACTGCCTACACGGCCTTGTTCGACCGCGCCTGGGCGGCGCTGGGGCAGACGGTGCTGGTTCACGGCGCGAGCGGCGGGGTGGGTGTCGCGGCCGTTCAGCTGGCGCGTCAGGCTGGCCTTACGGTCATCGGCACCGCGGGCAGCGAGCGAGGCAGACAGCTGGTGCTGGAGCAGGGTGCGCACCACGTGGTAGATCATTCCCGCCCCGGTTATGAGGACGAGATTATGCGTCTCACCGGCGGACGGGGAGTGGACATCATTCTGGAGATGCTGGCCAATGTGAACCTTGCCCGCGACCTGAAGCTGCTGGCCCGGAAGGGCAGGGTGGTGGTCATAGGTAGCCGCGGGGAAGTCACCATAGATCCACGGGACACCATGCGGCAGGATTCCAGTGTCATCGGATTGCTGGTGCTCAGCTACACGGAGGACGAGCTTGCGGATGTCTTCCGCCGGATGGCGCCCGGCCTGGCGTCCGGGGTTCTGACGCCGGTTGTCGGGGCGGTGATGCCTCTGGCCGAAGCCCCGAAAGCGCACGAGCAGGTGATGGCTCCGGGCGCATACGGGAAGATCGTCCTGGAGCCCTGACGGCAGGCGTCTGATATCGCAGGAACCGGCCGCCTGCAGGCGGCCGGCCTTTGTCAAACCCCGAGCCCTGGTCAGGGTGAGCTTACGTCGGAGCCCCGCCGTGGCAGAAGCAGCGGCAGCCGCTGAGGCGGAGAGCCTGCCTGCTTCAGGCTGCTGATCCCGGTGATGGTAACGAAGCTGCCGGCGGCCGGAGGCACAGGGAGAGTGGACGTGTCCACCCTCAGCGGCCTGCCCGAGCCGTCGTCCAGCATCACGTATCCTGTCCCGGTTTCCGTCACCGTTCCCCAGGCGCGGATGAGGAGTCCGATGGTGTTCACCCCTGTCCCGCCTGTCACTCCGTATTGCCCGAGCGGCGGCGTTCCGAAGTCGCCTCCGCCGATGGCGCGCTGGATCATCCCCAGAGGGGCAAGCGGCGGCGCGCTCGCCGTGATGACCACATAGGACGCCACGATCTGGCGCTCCCCGTCAGGGGTGGTGCCGGTCGTGCCGGTCACCTGCACGATGCTGCCTTCCATCAGGCCGGGCACGGGCCAGAACGGAACGCTTATGCGGATCCCGCTGGAGCGGTCCGCTTCCTCCAGATAGAAGAAACCGTCAAAATCCGTTGTCCCCGAGGTCGCCATCTTGCCCGCGATGCCGACGTAGCGTCCGTCCGGCAGCGTCTTTGCCGCGTCCAGTCTTGGCAGGATCTCCGGCATGACGCCTGTCGCGGGATGCCAGAAGCCGATCCAGTGCCGGCTGCCGCTTCCTTCGGTGTAGCCTGCCACAGCCTGCCCGATGGAACTGTCCATCCTGATCGCCCCGCCGGTCTGGGTTCCGCCACCCGCATTGATGGAGGACCAGCCGATCTGGTATTCCTGGCTCCAGCCTGGCGGAGCGCCCGGTACGAAGGCCATCGTCAGGGCTATGAGTGTCCAGCTGCGCATGGCGGGCCCTCAGTTCACCATGTAGACGGAGCTCTCGGGTGTGACGATGATGTCGGAGCTTCTGTTATTGACAATCTCCACCCGCATGACGGGAGCGATAGTGGGAACGAAGAACATCGCCACATATCCTGGAACCTGGAAGTTAGCGTGCGGGATAGGCTGCACGGACGGGGTCGCGAAGTTGCCTGTAGCCAGAAGTCCCCACGCGTTGTTCGCTGTCTGATAGCGGATATTGATGCGGATCAGATCCGGCTGGGAATAGGCGCCTATCAGTATCAGTTTGAACCGGAGTTCTTTGTAGCCGTCGCACTCGATATTGGGCGAAGCGATCACTCCTCCTCCGCCTGGAACGGTGACGTTCGACGCCCACAACCTGATGAAATTGCTCTGCGTCGTGGTCTTCACCGTGTTCTGGGAGGCATCTATTCTTACCGCGTTCTGCGAGGTATCTATTCTTACCGTGTTCTGGGAGGTATCTATTCTGACTGCCGGGCTGTTGGCCACATTGACAGAAGGGGTCCCTGTGATGCCCACGTTCCAGGATCCGCTCTGGCTCACCGGGAGGGGATTGGGAATGTTCAGACCGGCCAGAGTAATAGTGTTGCCGGACTGAGTGATGGAGATGTTGTCCCCCGCCGCCAGCGTCACGTCTCCCTTCAGGGAATTCAGGCTGGTGACCGCCGCATCAGGGAGGACCTGTTCGGCCGTGAGGGACCGCAGGGCAAACGGAACCGAGACCAGCCGGACCCGCGGGCTCAGGGGGAACCCGTTGACCTTCGTCTCCAGCCAGGCAGTAACGGGGAGGCCGGAATCAGGCAGGGGGATCTCCTTACCGAGCACAGTAGTGAACAGTCCTCCGGAAACGCCCACCACCCGTCCGGATTCCTGCCAGACCGGAGTCCCGCCGCTCTGGGACGGGTAGATTGCGAAGTCCATCACATAGCTACCATCGGAAACAGGCTGGCCGGCCGAATCGGTCAGGCGTCCCTGGTATGAGATCTGCCGGGGAACATCGGCGAGCGCGGCGGTAACGAGAACGGAACTGGACAGACAGAGGCAAAGAAACGCCCCTGCCGCCCTGGTCGCGAACGGTCTCAATGCTGGAACTCCTTTCTCTCCGCGGAAGTGAAAAGGCTCACCGCCGGCGCGGGTTCCCGGCAGTCTGGCGAACCCACTTTCATTCTCCCACGGAATTTCCGCCGCGTAAAGTGCAAAAATCGCCTATCGCACCCTGTCACGCCACTCGGGGAAGTCGCGCAGGAAGAGCGGCAGCACGTCGTCCAGCTTCCCTTCCACGAAGTAGAGCTTGCCGCGCACGCCCACGGTGCGCCCCACGGGGCAGTCCGGGAACATCGGATCTGCGTGGATGCAGGGGATGTCCGCGTTCGTCATGATCTTGTAGCTGTTGTCGAAGGCCAGGGCAACCAGCCGTCGGCTGTCCTCGGAGACCGTGGCGATGAGCGGGATGTCCGCCTGCTCATCCGCCCACCAGCTCCGTTCGATCTGCGCCTTCGGAAGCGGAGGGCGGTCGGCCGTATTCGTGACGATGAAAAACGGCTTCTCGGCCGGTTTCAGACCCGGGCTGGTCCGCGCAAGCGCCACCCACTTTCCCTTCACCCGGATGAACGTCCGCTCCGCGCGGGGATCCTCGAAGCCCTGCACGCCCTTCTGGATAAGGCAGTACTGGTTGCCGGAGTCCGTCATATCCGCCACGTATCCGTTCCTGATTGTTGACACGATGTCCACATCCGTCTTTCGGGGACGGATGCGCACCGAGAACGAGATGCCGTTCTCCAGAGCGCAATCGTAGTATAGAATGCCCTGGCGGCTACGCTTCCACTCCAGCGGATGCTTCGGCATTGTGACCGGCGGCATATCCGGGCGCGTGTGGTCAATGAAAAGGAGACCGTGGTTGCTTCCGATGGTCTCCGGGGATCTAAGGATCCATCGCCCTTCCTGCTTCCAGGGTGGAGAGATGGCAACGGACATCGCGTGGGGGTAGGGGCCCTCCACCGGTACGGGCTCCACTTTCACCGTTGCTTTCCCCTGGTCTGCCATCACTCCTCCTGCCGTCAGAATGGCCGCCAGCGCGCCTGCCAGGACTTTCACCTCTGAAATCATCCTCCGCTTCCAGCATCGCCCGCGTTGCGCGGGCAAACGGCAGCATTCTATCCTTCTCACGCGCCGGCCGTCATTTTGCGCGAAAGGGCGTGATATAATGCCTTTGCCCGGCCGCTTCACTGTCAGAGACTGCGGCCGCGCCTTCCAGTGTCTGCCTCCGGCGTCGGGCGCGCTTCAAGCAAGTGTTTACGGGACGACCTGACACGCCGCCGGAGAGGAGGGGTCACTTGCACGCTCTCTATCTGATTCTCATCTCGCTGCTGGCGCTGGGTCTGGCCTATCGCTATTACGCCGCATTCCTGGCAGCCAGGGTCGCTGTCGTGGAAGCGGAGCGGCGCACTCCGGCTCACGAGTTCCGCGACGGCCGCGACTACCATCCCACCAACCGCATTGTTCTGTTCGGGCACCACTTCGCCGCCATTGCCGGAGCGGGGCCGCTCATCGGACCCGTGCTGGCCGCGCAGTACGGATACCTGCCCGGCGCCATCTGGATCCTTGTTGGAGCCATCTTCGCCGGGTGTGTGCACGACTTCATCCTGCTGCACGCAAGTGTCCGCAACGGCGGACGGTCGCTTTCGCATATCGCGCAGAAGTACCTGGGGACAGTGGCCGGCTGGTGCACCGGGCTGGCCATCCTGTTCATCATCATCGTGGCGCTCGCCGGACTGGCTATCGTGGTGGTCAACGCGCTCCGGGAGAGTGCCTGGGGCACCTTCACCCTGCTCTGCACCATCCCCATCGCGCTCCTGATGGGCCAGTGGCTATATAAGATCCGCCCCGGGCGCGTGGGCGAGGCATCCGCCATCGGCGTGATCCTGCTGCTTGCGGCGGTCGTCGCAGGCGGGCCGGTGGCGCACTCGGCCTTCGGCAAATACTTCGTTTTCACGGAGCAGCAGATCAAGGTGGGACTGGCCCTGTACGGGTTCATCGCGGCGGTGCTGCCTGTGTGGATGCTGCTGTGTCCGCGCGATTACCTGTCCACCTATCTGAAGCTGGGCACGGTGGCGCTTCTGGCGGTGGGGTTGATGATCGTCAATCCCGAGCTTCGGATGCCTGCCACCACGCCGTTCCTGTCGGGCGGGGGGCCAATTGTGCCGGGTCCCGTGTGGCCCTACGTCACCATCACTATCATGTGCGGGGCCATTTCCGGTTTCCACGCCCTCATCGTCAGCGGCACCACCCCCAAGATGCTGAACTCCGAATCCGAGATGAAGTTCATCGGATACGGAGCTATGGCGGTGGAGGGCTTCGTGGCCATCCTGGCCCTTATCGCGGCGTGCGCCCTGCATCAGGGGGATTACTTCGCCATCTCCACCAAACCCGAAGTCTGGAGCGCGCTATCTGCCAGCACGGGGATCTCCACAGTGGAGCTGCCCGCCCTCTCCGCGGCCGTTCAGGAAGACCTGATGGGACGGCCCGGAGGGTCCGTCACCCTGGCGGTCGGAATGGCGTCGGTCTTCTCCGGACTTCCGGGGATGAAGGCCATGATGGCCTACTGGTATCACTTCGCCATCATGTTCGAGGCGCTCTTTATCCTCACCACCATAGACACCGGCACCCGCGTAGCCCGGTTCATTCTGCAGGAGATGCTGGGGAAGGTGTATCGTCCTCTGGGATCCAGTACGTGGATGCCCGGAGTGGTGCTGACCAGCGCGCTCATCTGTCTGGCGTGGGGCGGGCTGCTCTACGGGGGGACCATCTCCACCATCTGGCCGATGTTCGGCCTGGCCAATCAGCTACTGGCGGCTCTGGGGCTTGCCATCGGCACGTCCTATCTGCTCCGCGCCGCCCCGAAGCGCATCTACGCCGCCACCACGTTTCTGCCGTTCGTGGTGCTGGCCGTCACCACATATGTGGCCGGGTTCATGAACCTCTCCACGTATATGGAGAAGTCCACCCGGATCTTCGACACGTTCTTTGTCAACGCGTTGCTCTCCATCGCCATGCTGGTGCTGAGCACCGTCATCGTGCTGGTGTCCTTCCGGGACTGGCTGAACGGCCGCTCTCCGGTGGCAGCTCCCGTTCAGGATAGCTCGGCGGCGTGACAGTGGAGGCGGCGGAGCGCAGGCCCATCAGACTGGAAGTCACGCCGGAAGCTGCCGCACGCGCGGCCGCGGAGGCGCGGGGGCGCGCCCTGACACTGCAGTACAGGGAACTGCAGCCCGGAGGCTGCTGCGCGGCGGGAGCGATGGTTCGCCTGGTCTGGCGAAGCGTGGCGGATGCCTCGGCGGACCCGGACCTTGTGCCTGCGGGCGACGCGGGCGGCGTTCCGCTGTTCTGCCATCACGTGGTGGCCCGCTTCGCAGCCGAACACCCGGTGCGCATTGTGCTCCGGCGGTTCGGACCGTGGCGGTGGCTGGGCATCCAGGCCGACGGCGACCCGGCGATGTGGAGCTTCTTCGGTGACGGTCCCTTCGGCGGCGGAGGTTCCGGTTGCGCCCCGGAGCGCTGATTGGGGTAATATCCTGCCAGCCGGGATGTTGTGCAAATCTGTCCCGGAGGACACGAGAGATCGAACAAGGAACGGGGAGTCCGGTCAGTGGAATCTACGAAATATCTCATCATCGGCGGCGGGCTGGCGGCCGCCACGGCCGCGGAGGAGCTGGTCCGCGCGGATGAGTCGGCCAGGGGCGCGACGGTCATCCTGACGGCAGAAGCCGAACTGCCCTATCATCGCCCCCCTCTTTCCAAGGGTTTCCTGAAGGGCAGCGAGAAGCGCGAGGACCTTTTCGTGCATCCGGAGGATTTTTACTCCTCCAACGGGATAGAAGTCCGCTTCCGCACTCGCGCCCGGCTCATAGATCCCGCATCCCGTGTGTGCGAACTGGAGCTGAACCGCTCCATCGCGTTTGAGAAGGCGCTCATCGTCACGGGCGCCTCACCGGTGCGCTTCGAGGGGCCGGGCCGGGCGCTGGAGGGCGTCCATTACCTGCGCAACATTCAGGACGCCGAGCGCATCCGCAGGGCATCGGATGACTGGAACGAGGTGGCCATCATCGGGGCAGGCTTCATCGGGATGGAACTGGCCGCAGCGTTCGCGGCGCGGGGCATCCGCACGACGGTCATCTCGCGGGGCCGCACAGTGCTGGACAGGATGCACAATCCGGAGGTCTCCGCGTTCCTGCAGAGGTATTTCGAGCGGCGCGGGGTGCGTTTCCTGCTGGAGGACGAACCTTATGGCCTGCTGGGGTCCGGTGAAGTAAACCTGATCCACACGCGTGCCGGGCAGAAGGTGGCCTGCGACGGCGTGGTCTTCGGGGTGGGTGCCACGCCGAATGTGGATCTGGCGCTGGCCAGCAGGCTGCGGGTCGAGAACGGCGTCGTGGTGGACGGCTGTCTGCAGACTGCCGTCCCCGGTATCTACGCTGCGGGCGATGTGGCTAACTTCCCGGATGCCGTCTTCGGGGTGCGCAGGCGAGTGGAGCACTGGGACAACGCGGAGTCGCAGGGAAGGGTGGCCGGCCGCAATCTCGCGGGAGCGGGGGAACGGTTCGATCGCGTTTCGATGTATTTCACGGACCTCTTCGACCTTTCCCTTGAGGTCTGGGGGATGCCGCGGGAAGGGGATCGCATCGTCCTGCGCGGGGACCTGACGGACCGCTCCATCTTCGCCTGGCACCTGCGGGACGACGTGGTCAATGCTGCTGTCCTTATGGGCCGCCCGCCGGAGGAGTCGGAGCAGGTGGAAAAGATAATCCGCGCCCGGCTGAACGTAGCCGGAAGGATCGCCCATCTCAGAGACCCGCGAAAGCCGCTTGAGGATCTGCTGTGAATCCCGCCGGGCTCCGCGGCCTGCGGATGCCTGAGCCCGTGCTGTCCGCGCTTCGCTGGCTGCGGGAACTGGCCCGGTCGGCATCGGCGCACGACGTCCCGTTTTGCGCGGCCGCTGTCGCGTTTTATGCCTGGCTGTCGCTCTTTCCGCTACTGCTCATCGGCATGTCGGGGTTGGGCGTGTGGCTCTCTTCGGCGGATGCCCGTCAGCAGACACTGGAGGTCCTTGCGCGCTCGGCGCCTGTTCTGCGCTCCTCAGGGATAGACTTCGACAGGCTCCTGCAGTCCATCGCGGAAGGACGCAGCGGGGCGGGCATCGCTGGGGTGTTGCTGTTGTTGTGGAGCGCTTCCCAGGTGGTAGTCGCCTTGCAGCACTCGTTGAACCGCATCTTTGACGCCACGCGCAGGAGCATCTGGGGAGTCGCCCGCCTGAAAAGCGTCGGGTTTGTGATCTATATGGGGCTGCTGGCGGCTCTCTCTCTGGCTGCCACGGTGGCCTTCGGTGTACTGACGCCTAGACTGCCCGGCAAAGTGCTCTATGCGGCCGTGTCGCTGGCTCTGAACGCTACTCTGGCGGCCTCCGCTTACGTGCTGCTGCCGAGGGTCCGGGTGCCGTGGAAGCAGGCGTTCGCCGGGGGACTGGTGACGGCGCTGCTCTGGCTGGTGGCAAACAGCGCGCTGGTGGTCTACTTCTCGCAATCGGCCCGCTTTTCCAGCCTGTACGGGCCGCTGGCCGGTACGGTGGTGGTGCTGATGGCCTGCTATTTCCTGGCGCTGATTCTGCTTCTGGGGGCGGAGATCACCCGCGCCCTGATGCCACAGCGCGAGGACACGGCCTCCCCGAGAACCTCCGCCTGACGTTAGCCTGCGAAGGTCTTCTCGGCGTTCGAGAAAAGCAGCTTCTGCAGGTCCCGTTCCGGGATGCCCGCCTCGCGGATCATCCCCAGGGTCACCGCCGGGTCTGTCATAGGAGCCCCGCTCCCGAACATCATCCGGTTTCCGTTGACCGCTGCCCATCCCTCCCGGATGCGGCTGGGCGAGACCTCTCCCGTGGTTTGCAGATAGATGTTCAGATGCTGCCGGGCCGCCGCGATGGCCGATCTCCAGTCCTTGCCGCCCATCCCCACCAGCACAACCTTGATCAACTCGAACTTCCGGGCGATCTCCGCGGCCGCGTAGACGCACTCCCGGTGGGGGGTGAAGATCAGTAGCGGTTTAGCGAAGCGGCGGTAGGCGTTCAGAAGCTCCTCCGCATCCGCACTGCTGACCGGTGTGTCCGGCCGTCCCTCGATCATCACCAGCCCGCGGAACTGCTGCTTGGTCAGATAGCGGCGCATATCCTGCAGCGCCTCCTCGGGATGGTTGGTGTTCACCACCGCGTAGCCCAGCAGCCGCTTCTGTCCTGCGATCTGCTCCGCCAGCCAGGCATTGCCCGCCTCGAAGTCGCTGGAGATGGCCAGCGAGCTGGCCACGATGGCATGTGTGATGCCAAGCTGATCCATCCGCTGCAGGAGCCGCTCACGCCCGAACTCCTCGACGCAGGGAGCCCCGCAGCCCAGTATCGCCAGTGAGTCAATGATTGCCAAGTCGGTCTCCAAACAGCCGTATCGCGTTGCCGGACAGAATGGCTTCCTTGGCCGAGTCCGGAAGCGCCGACCTGCGGACGTACTCAAGGGAGCCGGTCAGGCTGCCTCGCGGGGCGGATGAGCCGAAAAGAAGCCGCTCCACCCCGATAGCATCGGCCAGCTCTTCCAGAAGCCCCAGGTGCGACATTCCGTCCGTCGAGAGATACCAGTTCTCCATCGCGGGTGCAACTGCGGCCACCTCCGACATGCAGTCGTCGGCCACGTGCACCATTATGACCGGCAGGTCCCTCGCGTGGGGCACCCGCGACAGCGCCGTGATCTGCCCGGTGCGCGTGATGGCCACCGATACCGGTGTTCCCGTCGGCGCGATGGCCTCAAGGCATCGGGCGAATGGCAGGTAGTCCGCTACCGGCCAGTCGTGGATCTCGGGGAAGAAGCGCAGGCATGCCAGACCTCTGGAGGCAGCCGCCGCCGCGAACTCCCAGGGCTTCACCAGAAGGGTGGGGTCCACTGCCGCCGCCGGAACCAGGTTAGCGTGTTCCGCCGTCTTCTGCAGCAGTGATTCCAGCGTCCCACGGGTGGTCTCGAAGACGCAGTCGGTGGAATGGGCGATGGCCTTCTCCACCCCGTTCGCCCCCAGTGTCTGAAGCAGGCGCTCCAGCGAGAGGTCCGCCCCTCCCGCCGGCCAGGAGCCGAAGATCGTGTATGTGTCTATGATCCGCATCAGGTCTGCCTTCCGTTCCCCGGACGCCTACTGCACACGGGCGAGGTCCGCCGCCCGCCGGAGCCGTCTGACCACCCGGTCCCTTCCCAGCGTCTCCAGAGCGGCAAACAGGGATGGGCCCACCGTCTTGCCCGTGCAGGCGTAGCGGATGGGGTGGATGAGCGCTCCACCTTCCCGTCCCAGCTTCTCCCCTGCTTCCCGCACGCGGGCTTCAATGGCAGCCTCGCTCCACTCGCAGTCTTGTAGCGCGTCCGCGATCCCTTCCAGGAACTGCGCCGCACCCGGATCACGCAGCCACTTGCCGCCCTTCTCTTCGTATTCGAACTCGTCCGTGAAAAAATAGGAGGCCAGTTCCACGATGTCGTGAAGGAAGGTCAGCCGGTCCTTCATAACCCGCACGACGCTCTCCAGATAGCCGTCCTGCAGTCCGCCGAAGCCCTTCTCTTCCAGGAGAGGCTTCACCCTGCTGGCCAGCTCTCCGTCGGGCAGCATCCGGATATGCTGCCGGTTCAGCCAGTCCAGTTTCTGACGATCGAAGATGGCAGGATGGTTCACGATACCCGGGATGTCGAACGCCTCGATCAACTCCTGTCTTGTCATCACCTCGCGGTTGTCCCCCGGGGACCAACCCAGCAGGGCGAGAAAATTCAGCAGGGCATCCGGAAGATAGCCCATCTGAGTGAACTCCCGGAACGACACCGCCCCGTGCCGCTTGGAGAGCTTGGAGCGGTCTGGTCCCAGAATTAAGGCGGGATGGACGAACTGAGGCGGCTCCCAGCCGAAGGCGGCATAAAGCTGCACATGCTTGGGAGTGCTGGACAGCCATTCGTCGCTGCGCACCACGTGCGTGATGCCCATAAGGTGATCGTCCACGACGTTCGCGAACTGATACGTGGGAAACCCGTCCGCCTTCAGCATCACGAAGTCGTCTATTAGCGCGTTCTCAAAGGAGAGAGTCCCGCGGACGTGGTCGTGAAACTCCGTCACGCCGTCGAGCGGCATCGCGAAGCGGATGACGTGTGGTTCCTCGGGAGTGTGTCCCGGGGCGCCCTCCCGGCACCGCCGGTCGTATCCGGTGGGCAGGCCGGCAGCTTTCTGCTCCTCGCGCATCTGCGCCAGACGCTCAGGCGAGCACCAGCACCGGTAGGCCTTTCCCTCCCGGACAAGCTGCTCCGCCAGCTCACGATAGATCTCCAGACGCTGCGACTGGAAGAACGGCCCTTCGTCCCAATCGAGCCCCAGCCACTTCAGCCCGTCCTGGATCTCTTCCACGGATCCTTCCACGTAGCGCATCCGGTCCGTGTCTTCGATGCGAAGGATGAACTGTCCCCCGTGATGGCGCGCAAGCAGCCATGCGAAGGCCGCCGTGCGGGCGTTCCCGATGTGCATGCTGCCCGTCGGGCTGGGCGCGAAGCGGGTGCGAAGCGTGCTCACTGCCGCCCCTCCCGTGCTCCAGGCGCGCGAAGGGGCGCGCTCCGCGCGCCCCCGCACCTTCCCCGCCTGTCAGTACTCCTTGACCACATACTTCCTCTTGGACTTCTGGAATCCCTGGTCTTTCTTCTTCGGGTCGAATACCCAGAGTCCCGTCTTGGGCTGACGCGTGAAGCAGGGATATCCGCTCAGGATGGACGCCACCAGCATCCGGGAGACCCGGCGGATCAGGTTCACCTCCACGAACAGATGCGGATAACTCATTCCCGAGCTCTGACGCTCCAGCAGGCGGCACATTACCTCGAATGTGGGCAGGCGCTCGTTGTCGGCCTCGTCCTTGAGCTGAAGCAGCTCAAGCAGCCGCGCCGGGGCAACGGCGGTCATCTCGTCGGTCTCTCCGGAGTACTCCAGATCGAAGACGTCCCAGTCCTCGGTAGCGTTCAGATGGAACAGCCCTCCGGCGATGGGCAGTCCCAGCGCCTCGTAGAGCGGTCCCAGCCCGTAGACCAGCCGCGTGTCCAGATTCACCCACACCTCGTAGGTGTTTCCCTCGTGGCGGATGCTGATCTGCTGAACGGCCGGCTCCGGCGCGAACAACCCTTCCGGGAGCTGAGCAAGAGGGAATGTCCCCTCCTGTTTGTGGTGGTACTTCAGCACGCAGTCCGCGCGCATCGGGCGCTTCTCGGGGCGCTCCGGCGGATCCTCGTCTCCCACGTCCTGGACAATGGGCAGGTGGATCTCTTTGGCCAGCGAGCTCTCCAGCCCGGCGGGCTCCATCTCCAGGTCGAACCGCTCACCATCCGGCGTGGCGAAGTCGTATTCCGGGATGATCAGGGATTCCGGGATCTGCAGAACGTGAGCGGGCACTATCCCCGCCGGCGCGAATCGTCCGGCTCCCAGCCAGATGACCTCGATGTCGTGGCGCAGATGCTCGACGATGGTCTTCTCGGTCGGCTCGTAAGCCTTCTCGCCCTTCTCCAGCTCGAACGTCTGCAGAATGAGGTCCTCGATGCGGCAGACGTCTCCCTTCTCCAGGATAGCCCGGCGCATCTCGGCGATATCGTTGTCCGTGACCTCGGGAGGCGCTTCCTCCGCCTCCTCTTCCTCCTCCAGCTCTTCGGCCAGCGTGGCTTCCAGCTTCTTCAGCGCGTTCAACAGCTCTTTCTCGCGGTCCCTCCGGTAGAGCACCAGCGAGGAAGACATCGCCACCTCTTCATCCTGCCACAGCGCGGTGAGCATCTCGGCCGGGTCGAAATAGTCGCGCTGCGCCTCCCAGCCGAAGTACGCCGCCACCTTGAACGGCACCGGATCCTTACCTTCCAGTACCAGCTGCACTGCTGCGGCGGCGGGATCGGTCTCCCAGTCCAGCGCTGCTGCCGCCGGCCGGTAGTGTTCGATGACCTCCTCATCCAGGAAGTTGTAGTAGATCACATCCTCCGGACGGTCATAGTCGGTGTCCAGCAGCCACCCGGACAATCCGAACTCGGTCTCCCCGACCATCGTGAAGTGGGAGGAGTCGCTTGCGAACTTCAGCACCGTCTCCGCCATCACTTCCGGGTCACGTCCCAGGATCTGCCCCATCTCCCGTCCAAGGGTCTCTGCAGAGAGAGGCCGGCCGGCGCTCTTTATCAGAGATTCCAGTACCTCTTCGAACGGGTAGTCCGGCGCTTCCCATCGTCCCGACAGGTCCCACTTGCGGTCCGATGTCTGCGTGAAGCGGGAGGAGGACTTCAGCGCGTGCTTGGCGAGCTTCAGCGTCACAGCCTTGTGATTGACCGCAGTCACCAGCTCGCCCGTCTTGCGTGGTCCGGTTTGCAGCAGGATGTCCGCCAGACGGTCCTGTAGGACCGTCATCGGCAGGTCTTCCATAACAGCGCTTGGCGCTGCAGCAGTCTTGG
>JBBFLP010000006.1:0-10758 GCA_037478975.1 Armatimonadota bacterium | reverse complement strand
AGGACCGTCATCGGCAGGTCTTCCATAACAGCGCTTGGCGCTGCAGCAGTCTTGGGTGTCACCAGATTCTTCCTCCGAGTGTACTCGACCTATCCATCGTGGACGCAGGAGCGCCTCAGGCGCAACCTGCCGCCACGGCCTTCAGGTCATGGTCGCCCGTCTCGACGACCTTCGCGCGCACGATCTCGCCGGGCCGGATGCCGCTTCCGGAAAGCTCCACCAGACCATCCACCTCGGGAGCGTCGCGCTCCGAGCGGCCCGTAAACCTTCCCGGTCCCGCCTGCGCTTCCACCAGCACCTCGATCTCCCTTCCCTGCAGCTCCCGCAGCCTCTCCCGCGAGATGCGGCGCTGCGTCTCCATCAGTGCGGCCCGGCGCTCCTCCGCCACCTGCCGGGGCACGTCGTTGTTCATTCCAAACGCGGGGGTGCCTTCTTCGTGCGAGTAGACGAACGCCCCGGCATGGTCGGGCCTGGCCGCCTCCAGGAACTTCAGGCAGTTCCGGAACTCTTCCTCGGTCTCTCCCGGGAACCCCAGCAGAAACGTGCTGCGGATAGCGATGTGCGGGCAACGCTCCCGGAGCTCTTCCACCAGCCGGAGATACTGCGCTGTGCTCCCCGCCCGGCGCATCCTTTTCAGCATCCGGTCGTCTCCGTGCTGGAACGGCAGGTCAATGTAGGCCGCAAGATTCGGCACTTCTTCAAACAGCTCCACGATGGAGCGGTCCACGCGCCCGGGATGCGCATACATGATCCGCTGCCATCGGAGCCCCTCGATCTTTCCCATCTCACGCACCAGGCGCGCCAGGTTCCACTCCCCCCGCGTTTCCCGGCCATAGAGAGTGGTGTCCTGGCCGACCAGCACAGCTTCCTTCAGACCGAAGTCCACCAGCATCCGCACCTCGTCCAGCAGCTTCTCCGCCGGACGGCTGCGCCAGCCTCCCCGGAAGGACGGGATGGCGCAGAAGGAGCAGGTATGGTCACATCCCTCCCCGATGCGCAGATACGTGGTCCATGGCGGAGTGGTCATCAGCCGGGCGCCGATCTCCTGCCACTCCGGCGGCGGAGGCGTGGAGACTACCGGGCGCTCGCCGCGGAACGTGGCGCGCAGATACTCCGGCAGCTCCTGGGTGTGGCCCACTCCCACGATGGCGTCCACGTCCGGCATCTCTTCCGCCAGGCGGCCGCCATACCGCTGCGCCAGGCATCCGGCCACCAGCACCTTCTGGCAGCGTCCGCGCTTCTTGCGGCGGACGGCATCCCGGATGGCCGAAAGAGACTCCTCCTTCGCGGCGTCAATGAACGCGCAGGTGTTCACCACCAGCACGTCCGCATCATCCGGGTCACCCACAAGCGTCCAACCGTCCTGCGCCAGGACGGCCAGCATCTCTTCGGAGTCCACCTGATTCTTGGGGCAGCCCAAATGCACCAGACCCAGAGTCCGGGCCTGCCGCGCGGAGCGTCTATTCTTCGTCTTCATCGTAGTCCTGAGAGGCGGCGGTGGTTCCCTGGGGAAGGCCGAAAAGCTCATCCATCTGAGCCGGCGAAAGCAGCACCTCGCGGGGATTGGCTCCGTCCGCCGGCCCCACGATGCCCTGCTTCTCCATCGCGTCCACCAGCCGGGCGGCGCGCGTGTACCCTATGCGGAACCGCCTCTGGATCATGGAGGTGGAGGCGCGGCCCTGACTGACCACCAGCCGGACCGCCGGCTCGTAAAACT
Source organism: Armatimonadota bacterium (assembly GCA_037478975.1). Taxonomy (GTDB): domain Bacteria; phylum Armatimonadota; class UBA5829; order DSUL01; family DSUL01; genus CALCJH01. The sequence continues at coordinate 9,041 of JBBFLP010000006.1, read as the reverse complement.
CGTCCCGGTAGGCCGCATCCTCCGCGTCGGCGAACTCCCCGTCGCCGCCCGCGGACGGCTCCACCGGCTTCAGCGAGAACTCGGGGCGTCCCTGCTCCCGCAGGTGGTCCACCAGGCGCTTCACCTCCTGCTCCGACACATAAGCTCCCTGGATGCGGACGGGTTTGGGAGCGTCTATGGGACGAAAGAGCATGTCCCCTTTGCCGATGAGCCTCTCCGCCCCATTCTGGTCCAAAATGGTCCGGCTGTCCACCTGCGAACTCACCGCAAAAGCGATGCGGCTGGCGATGTTCGCCTTGATGGTGCCCGTCACTACGTCCACGCTGGGGCGCTGAGTGGCGATGACCAGATGGATGCCCACCGCGCGCGCCAGTTGGGCGATGCGGCAGATGCTGGCCTCCACGTCCGCCGCCGCCTGCATCATCAGGTCCGCCAGCTCGTCAATGACGATGACAAGGTAGGGCAGACGGTCCCGCGGCCCCACAGATTCATTGTAACTGGCGATGTTGCGCGTGCCCTTCGCGGCCAGCTTGTCGTAGCGGCGGTCCATCTCCTGGACCGCGGCCCGCAGGATCCCCGCGGCGGACTTCGCGTCCCGTATGACCGGCGCGCACAGATGCGGGATGCCGTCGAACAGGCTGAGCTCCACGCGCTTGGGATCTATCAGCACCAGACGCAGGTCCCGTGGGGTGGTGCGAAGCAGCAGGCTGGAGATCAGCGAATTGAGCATGATGCTTTTGCCCATGTTCGTTGCGCCTGCCACCAGCAGATGCGGCATGGAGCACAGGTCCGCCACCACCGGCTCGCCTGCCACGTCCAGCCCCAGCGGGAACGCCAGCTTGGAGGGATGGTTCCGCAGCTGAGGAGTCTCGATGACGTCTTTCAGTCCCACCAGACCCCGGTGCCGGTTGGGGACCTCCACTCCGATGGCCGACTTCCCCGGGATGGGCGCCTCGACGCGCACATTTATGGCTGCCAGCGACATCGCGATATTGTCCGCCAGGCTGACGATCTTATTCACCCGGATGCCGGCCGCAAGCTGGATCTCGTAGCGGGTCACCGTCGGCCCGTGGGCGATCTCCACCACGTTGGCGGTGATGTTGAACTCCTGCAGGGTCCGCTCGATGATCTCGACGTTCTGGCTCAGCTCCTCGGCGCTGCGCGCCGGGGTGGGCGGGGAGTCATCCAAAAGCGAGACTGGAGGCAGGACGAAGCCTTCGTCGTCGAACGCTTCGTCTGTGAAGGGGGACTCCTCCCGGCCATTGCCGGGAGCGCTCGAGGGCCGGGCGATCACCTCTCCGGCGGAGGCCGCTTCTTTCAGATCTTCCTCCAGAGCTTGCCGCCTGCTCTGGATGGCCCGCTCGATGAGCGCCTGACGGTCCACCGCCGGTTCCGGCGCCGGTTGTGGTGCGGGCTCCGGCTCGGGTTTCTTACGCTCTCCCTTCTCGCGCTGGAGGGCGGCAGTCTCCCTTCCGGAAGGCTTCGCGCTGGCGGGCTGCTCCTCCCGTCCGCGCCGCAGGAGTTGCCCCAGCGTCGAGAAGACCGGAATGTCCGTGATGACGATGACCGCTGCCAGCGCCAGCCCGCCAAGTAGGGCCAGGGCGCTGGTCCTCCCCAGCGCCACCAGCAGGAAATAGGAAAGGCCCGCTCCCAGATATCCGCCTCCCTGCGCCATCGCCTCAGGGGAGAACACTCTCTCGGCGGTCGGCGGTCCTTCCAGGTTGGCCACGTGCAGCCAGCTGATGGCGATCAGCCAGAGCGCCACCGCCGCGAAGGTCCTGCGCGTGAACCGCACCCGGAGACCCCCGAACAGCAGCATCGCCCCCACGATGAACGCCAGCACGGGCACGATATAGGCCCCTGCACCGGAGATCAGACGCAGCGCGTGTGCCAGATCCCGGCCGATCTCTCCCGTCTCTTCCGCCGGTGACGCCAGGCTCACCAGGCTGATGACGCCCAGCGTCAGCACCAGGATTCCTGCGATGTCGCAGGCCAGCGGGGAGAAGCCCGGCTGCGAGGTTTTTCTGGACGAAGACTTCCGCATAAGCCCAACCGCCTGAGTATACCACAGATGCCCGGGGCCCCGTCGCCTCTTTGCCGCCTCTGAGGAACCTCGCCGCGCCCTGCCATAATGAGACTGGTGTGGCCCCGGCCTGCAGGCCCTCTGAGAAGAATGGTGAGTGGGAAGAATGACGTCGGGTGCCGCAGCGCGGAACTATGTCACAGGATAAACAGACAAACACGCTGCCCACGGTCCTCATTGTAGACGACACAGAAGAGATCAGAAGACTGGTCCGGATCGGCCTGAAATCTTCAGGCTACAACACTGTGGAAGCCTCCTCTGGCCCGGAAGCGCTCTTCGTCATCGAGACTGTCCGTCCGGACATCATGGTGCTGGACGTGATGATGCCCCAGATGACCGGCTTCGAGGTGCTCCGGGAGATGAAGCTGCGCTTCCCGGACCTGGACATACCTGTCATCATGCTGACCGCCAAGACCGAGACCGACGACAAAGTCGAGGGATTCGAGGCGGGGGCTCAGGACTACATGACGAAGCCCTTCGAGCCGCGGGAGCTCGCCGCGCGCGTCAAGGTGCTGCTGCGCGCAAGACAGGAGCGCGAGCGTCTGCGGGCCGCAGCGGAGGGTCTCGAAGCGCTTTCGGCCACCGACGAGCTCACACGCTTGCACAACCGGCGCCACCTGATGAGCCGGGTGAGCGAGGCCATCGCCGAACATATCCGTCACGGAGGCCCGGTTTCGCTGCTGCTGTTCGACATAGATCGCTTCAAGTCCGTCAACGACACATATGGCCACGTGGCGGGTGATGATCTGTTGCGGGAGCTGGCTGACGTGCTGCGTCCCAACATCCGTCAGGAAGACGTCCTTGCGCGCTACGGCGGCGAGGAGTTCGTCATGCTGCTTCCTTCCACTCCCGTGGAGTCAGCGGTGATGATGGCGGAGCGCGTCCGGGAACTTGTTGCGATGCACGAGTTCGAGTGCGACGGCAACCCGCTTCGCATCACGGTCAGCATCGGCGTGGCGGGGCTGCCTGGAGACACCGTGCGCACGGCGGAAGAGTTCATTGCCATGGCGGACAAGAGGCTGTATCTGGCCAAGCATCTTGGACGCAACCGGGTCATCGGTCCGGAGCCTCCCGCGAAAGCCGAGCCCTCCGCCGCCTGAACCGGGCATCCGCCCGGACCGGCAATCGTCACCGCAGACCTCCGGAAAAGAGAATCCGCCGGGCTCGATTCGAGCCCGGCGGAACGGCATCAGGTCAGCGCATCGGACAAAGCTGTTGCAGGTCTTCCCGCTTCTCCTCCACACGTTCCGGGCAGACGTCTGCAGTCTATCGGTTTCTCCGCTTCCGGTTCCGCCCTGCGCTCCGGCCGCTTGTCAGCGGCGACAGAGAACATGATTTTCTTCGTTTTCCGGCCGGTTGCGGCAGGGACGGTTCCCGTTGCGGATTGAGTTCGGATAATGGCATTGCTGGCGGGAGACGGATCGGCCGCTGGCCGCTTCTCCCTGTGCCCGGCAGCCCCGGAAAGAGTGCCGGGTCAATCATGATATTCCTCACAGGACACCGATCCCGCCCCGCCGATTCTGCTGCGCCGCAAAAACCGTAGTTCTGCGGGTTTTCCTCTTCGCAGTAGAAAACGTGTTAGAGGCGGCCAGCTTTGCGGAATTAGGGCCGACCGGGATCAGGTGTCCACCAGGCTCCCGATTAATGCGGCCGGGGATAGGCCGTTCTCTCCAAGTTTTTCTGCGAGGGCCGGAGCATCAAGGCTGTCGCCAAGCGCCCAGAGTCCTTTCAGTATCTCCCCCGCGCCGGCTTCAGCGAACCACTCCGGCCCGAAGTCTTTCTCCAGAACGGTCCGGAGTTGCGCCTCCAGCATCCAGGCCCGCAGATACTGCGCCACGTAGAAGCCCTCGTCCACGTCCGCCAGAAACCGTTCCGGGTTGATGCGTACTCCCAGGTGTTTTCCCAGCGTCTCCACATACAGCAGCCGCGCGCGCTCCTCGTCCAGAGAGTGCATTTCCAGCTCGTAAAGCAACTTGGCGCAGTAGCGGCGAAGCATCCATGTTTCGCAGAACCGGTTGAACTCCAGGAACTCGCTCCAGTCCCGCCCGCCCAGGTGCCTGGTCAGCCACCGTTCGTTGAACAGCAGGTTGTTGAAGAGGAACGCATAGGTCTCGGTGACGGAGGTGTCTCCAAGCGCGCGCAGCGCAAACGGCAGGCGCCCGTCCACATGGGTGAAATGCTCAGCGTGGCCGGCCTCGTGCAGCAGCGAGTTATAGTCGTCCTGCCCGCCGTGCGGCTTGATCACCAGCCACACTTCGTCCGGCACCCGCACCGGAGCGCAGAAGGCGCGGGGCGATTTCAGCGGCCGGTCCTCGATGTCCAGATGCAGGTTGGCCTGCTCCTCCATCCGGATGCCTAGCCCGGCAAGCGTCTCCTTCAGGCAGACAAGCAGCCGCTCCGCTGGAAACGCGCCGTCGAAGCGCCTGGCGCGCATAAAATGGCTGATGTCCGCGGTCGTTCCGTCTTCCGCAGAGGCTCCCACACTCTCAAGCGCCCTCGCCACGCGCTCCGCCCAGCCGAGCGCGGTCGCCTGCAGGATCTCCTCCGCCGCCCCGCGCAACCAGTCGAGCCGCAGCCGTCCCAGTTCGTCGCACATGGAGCGGTAATCGCCAAATCCCAGCTCCACAGCGATCTGCCGCGTCCTGGCCCAGATCTCCGAGTAGAGAGGATTCAGCGACTCCATCACTTCGCAGTAGGCACGGTCCCACTCCAGGCGCCGCTGCCGGTCCTCCTGGTTCTGGATCATCACCGGCGCTGAGCGGTACGGCGCCTCCTGCCCGTCCAGACGCACCGTGGCCTGCATTTCCGCATTCACCAGCCGTTCCGACTCTTCCACCACTCGCAGGCCGATATGCCCTTCCACGGCGAAATCCGCCAGGTTCAGCGTGCGCGTGTCACCCCGCTCCTCCAGCCGCGCCCGCACGTTATCCGGGTCAAAAAGATGCGCGTGGCGGGCGTAGATCTCGCGAACTTCATAGGTGTCCTTCTCTCCCGTGCCGGTCAGGAGCCCCTCGCGCATCAGCTCCTCGTTCAACTGTTCGGCTTCCCTTTCGTACGCCGTCACATCCAGCGGCATCACGACCTCCTCTCCGCAATGGCGATCATCTGCACGCTCGCCTCGTCCGCCTCGCCGCCATCGTAATCCCCCAGCAGCGTCCTGAGACGGAAACCCGTACTCTCCAACAGCAGCCGGAGCTCGTTCGGATGCAGCCAGGCGTAGGTCCAGCTCTGCAGGAACACCTGCGGACTGCCTTCGCGGGGCAAAAGCATAGTGAATGCGTTCACCAGGCTGCGCTCAGTGAAATGATCCTCGCGCGTCTGCGCCCCGTACAGTAGCAGGGTGCCAGTCCGGGGATGGAGGTGGGATGTCAGATACGGTTCGTCGGCCGAGGGGTTGGGCTTGGGGACAAAGACGTCCAGCCATAGGACTCCGCCGGGCATCAGGCTGTCGTGGATGCTGCTGAGGGCTTCCCTCTGGTCTTCCAGAGAGCCCAGATACAGGAAGGTGTTCGTGGAGCACACGGCCAGAGAAACCGGGCGCGGCGTCCGGCAATCCCGCATATCCTGTTGTAGAAGAATCAGGCGCCTGCGGTCGCCGGGCGGTAGCGAGGAGGCTTTCTGCTGCAGGATCTCCAGCATCCGCGCGTCCGAATCCAGCGCGAAGACCTCCAGTCCCTCCTTCAACAATGGTATGGTGAGCCGCCCCGTCCCGCATCCGAGATCCAGCACGGGCCCGCCGGTCTCCTCCGCAAGCTCAAGCACCAGCGGAATATCGTCCTCGAAGTCGCCTTCCATCAGGTCGTATACCTCGGGGACCCAGCCGCCGTAGCCTTTGCGCACCTCGCAGCCGCCCCAGCGGAGCAGGTCGTGGAAGACGTCGAAGAATTCCGGCTCGATCCCCGGACGCTCGTCCGTCAATGGATACTCTCCTCCCCAGACAGCGCAATGGCCCCCCGCCCGGCGGGGGGCCATATATCATGAAGCGTCGCGCCGCGGATTGTCCAGCGGGGGGTCTGCGGTGGCTACCTCCCGTAAGCGCGCAAAGCCCGTCGGATATCCGCTCCGATGGCGGGCAGATCCTTTGCGTCGAACAGGTCGTAGAACGCCGCTATCTTCCCGTCCCGTCCCACGAGAAAGCTTGCGGGAACGGCGTCCAGATCCCAGTCATTGTAGGCCTTCCTGTTCTGGTCCACCGCCACCCGCTGGGCCGGTTTCTGCTCACGGACGAAGCGGCGGACCGCATCCTCACGGTCCCACACCGCCACGCTGATGAACCGCACTCCCTTCGGCTGCCATTCACGCGCCAGCCGGGAGACCAGTGGGAACTCCTCGCGGCACGGTTGACACCAGGTGGCCCAGAAGCTGACGAACACCGGCCCTCTCTTCAGCTCTTCCTTCAGAGAGAAGATCCTCCCGTTCAGATCCTTTACCTCCAGGGCGGGCGCCGTCTGTCCTTTTTTGGGCTGGGCAGCGCAGGTCAACGTGCTGGCGGCAAGGGCTATTCCCACCGCCAGGGCGGCCGTCCTCAGAATCGCAGACCCCCGAAGGAGGCCGGAAGTCAGGGCTGACATCATTTCTTCTCCAGCGCCGCCCTGATGGCGGCATCCCACTTCTTCAGGTCATCCTGACCCGTGAACCCCCAGACCCCCGCCACCTTGCCGTCCTTCCCGATCAGGAAGTTGGTGGGAATGTACTGCACCTCGTATCTCTGTGCGGCGGTGTCGGTCTCCGGGCCCGCCAGAACGACATGCTTTGCTTTGTTCCTCTCCAGGAACGGCTTCAGGTTCCGCATGGTCTCGGGCCGCTCCAGAGCAACGGAGACCACCAGCACATTGCTGTTCTTCTGGTACTTCTCGTGCAGCTTCACCAGTTCGGGAAACTCCTCCCGGCACGGAGGGCACCAGGTGGCAAAGAAGTTCAGGAAGACTACCTTTCCCTTATAACTGGAGAGCTTGAACATCTTGCCGTTCACATCTTTGGCCGTGAAATCAGGCGCAAAGCTGCCCACCCGGATTTTTTGCGCCAGAACGGCGCCTGCAACCAGAAGGGCCACGACGAATACCGCTACTGCGGCGCGAACTGTCGGTCTGGACATCGGGACCTCGCTCCTTTGCGTGCGAATACAGACTCAGTTAACATCAAAGAACGGGCAGGCGGCTGCCGCGGTTCCCGCGGGCCTCCGCCTCGCCTCGTGCTCTTCTATGACTTCAGACCCGGTCAGACGGCTTATCTTCACTCTGGCGTTTTGCGGCGTCCTGGCGGCTTCTGCGGCGGCGAGGGTAGGGGCGCAATGGGTCGTCTCTCTGGATGCCCAGCCGCGGCGGATCGCCGCGGACGGGCGATCCACGGCGCAGGTGACCGCCCTGGTTTCCGCAACAGGGGGCGCGCCCGCGCCGGACGGCACCGAGGTCCGGTTCACCACAACGGCGGGGACCATCGTCCCGGTCGCCCGGACCACCGCCGGCCGGGCCGTCGGCGTTTTGACCGCAGGATCTTCCCCTAACATCGCCCAGGTGACCGCCATCACCGGAGCCGCCTCCGCCGTGACGGAGGTGGAATTCGTGGCGGGCGATTATCAGCCTCCCTCCATTGTCCTCCGCGTGGAAGGAGAGGTGGGCTACAGCGTGGACCAGGGGATGCTCATCGCCTCCGAAGCTGTGCTGATGCACGGGGACCTGCACATCGCGGCGGACGCCATCGAGTTCGATGAGCGCCGCGGGCAGGTGCGGGCGCAGGGCAACGTTGAGGTTTCGCGGGGCGACATCACCGTTCACGCTGACGCGCTGTGGTACAGCCCGGAGGAGTCGGCCGGGGCGCTGCTCATCTTCGGCCGTCAGCCGCAGACGGTGCCGTTCCGCTCGGACCTGCTGACACTCCAGAGTCCGCAGCCAGCTCTGGATCTGCGTCAGTTTGAGCCTTTCCGGGTGGAGCGGGGACGCTCCTGGATCCGGGCGGACGCCGCTACGGTCTGGCCGCGCGAGCGCATCCAGTTCACCCGCGCGGAGGTGCTGGTCAACGGGCGGACGGTGCTGGCGCTTCCGCACTATTTCTACGATTACCGGGGCACCCCGCTCAACCCCATCTCGCAGCAGCTCCGCTACACCCAGTTCGAGGGGCTGGTGGTGGATATGCCCTATTTCTTCCAGTTCGGGCAGACCCGGAGCGCCGCGGTGCGGTTCCGCTACGCCGGAAGAGGCTCGTCCTACGGCGGCTTTGCCAGTCCGCGGCAGGGATTCTCGTTGGGGCTGGAGCAGATCTACGACGTCGGTGGAGGTGGAGGCCGTTTCTTCGTGGATTCGTTCCCCACGTCTGACCGGTCGCTGGAGTGGGTGCACAATCAGGCTTTTGGTGGCGGGCGGAGGCTGGGCGCGTCGCTGCGCTACCAGCCCCGTTCGGACTTCCTGAAGAATGCCCTTTCAGGGTCGGCAAGCCTTTCCCTTCCGATGCCGGGGTGGGATCTGTCGCTGGGGGCGTACGGGAGCAGCAGTGAGACTCGCGCACCCGGAGCCCTGCAGCGCAGCCGGAGTACGCTGACAACGCGGCTGGACGCGCGCACGCGCCCGCAGCCTGTCCGCGGTACCGGGCTGTCCTGGCGGGCATCGGGTGCGCTGGTGCGTGGCCCGGTAGGTTCCCGCGGTGGACTGGAGACAGGGTTCTATCAGAGCGCCGGCGTCTCGCTGACGCACCGGCCTCTGTCGCTCGGCTTCGCCAACCTTACCCTGGATGCGGGGCTGGAGCAGCTTGCCGGTGCGCGCAGCGGCGCAAGCCTGCGGGGGCGCGCCGTGCTGGCGCGCTCGCTGGGAAAGGGTGGGGATGTCACGGTTGCTTGGGATCAGGAGTTCGCGGGCGGCACATCGCTCACGTCGGCGTACCGCAAGTCCCTGACGGCGACGCTGTCCGGCGGGGCGTCCACCGGCCTGCAGGGATACGCTTACGTGAGCTGGGTCCCCGATCTGGA